>JARRLT010000238.1:0-12688 GCA_037386725.1 Promethearchaeota archaeon | reverse complement strand
CTTTAAATTTGCCTTTATTAAAGTTGTACTTGATTGTTATCAAGATTATAATTTAATTTAATCAACTTCAAAAAGAATTTAAATATGTATCTCTTAAACATCTTAAAAAATCTATATTGAATAGGTATGAATTGGATATCAGAATATTTTTATATAGGAAAAAATAAAATCCATCTTCATAGAAGTGAAAATAATAAAGAAACTATAATTCTTTTACATGGAGCAATGGATAATGGTCTTTGTTGGATTCCAATAGCAAAAAAATTAAGTAAGAATTATTTTGTTATTATGCCAGATGCAAGAGGGCACGGTTTAACTAAATCAGAGGATGAAGATTGGTCTTATGCTGCTATGGCAATGGATGTAAAAAATATAATTGAAAAACTCCAACTCAACCAAATTCATATAATCGGACATTCAATGGGAGCAAATGTTGGAGCTATTGTAGCTCAAAAGTATCCAAATGTGGTGAAAAAATTAATTTTGGAAGATCCGGCATTTTCTATAGAAGAATTCTCTTGGATAAAGAAAAAGATTTACTTTTCCTTAGTGAAGATTTTCCTTAAATTTTTTCTTAAAGGAAATGTTGAAGAATTATATGAAAAAGGAAAAAAGAGGAATCCTACTTGGGTAGAAGAGGAAATGGAACCTTGGGCAGTATCTAAAATGCAATTCAAAAATCAAGATCCTAAAAAAATACAAAAGGCATTATCAAATGAATTTGATTGGAAAGAAACTATAGAAAACATAAAATGTCCTTTCCTTCTAATAACTTCTGAAAAAGGGTTAGGAAAAGATAACTTTGCTAAAAAAGTGATTAAATTAAATACAAATTCTCAATGGGTAAAAATTATGGATGCTGGGCATAATATTCGGAGAGAGAATCCAAAGGACTATTTAATAGCCATTCAAAAATTTTTAAAAGAATAATGAGAATTTCAGGTCTTTCTCCTAAATATACAATTATTGATATAAATTTAGATTTCGAGTTATTATTCAATAAACAAATTAAACGAAATAACTAAAGTTCTAACGAATTTACTTAATTTTTCATTTTATTATTTTAAAATCATTAAATTATTTAAAGTCGAAAAATATAATGATAAATTAAGTTTCAACTACATTTTGCTTTTGTATGGCCAGTTCTTTTTTGCACATGATTATTACTAGCTTTTAAAAACTATAACTATTTTTCGTGGATATATCTTATAACAGTAGCATTAATTGGTTTGTTTGGCTTTGAAGGCGGAATGGTTTTGAATGATATAATTGATCATAAACTCGATCAATTAGATGTAGATAATGGGAATTTAACTAATTACTGGCGTCCTTTCAATGAAAGACCTATCCCTTCTGGAAATGTTTCTTTACGTGAAGCAATAATTATTTTTTTGATATTCGTTTTTATAAGTGTTCTTCTTATTGCGACTCTTCCTCTTCCGAATCTCTTTTATATTTATGGATTTATGTTATATGGTTATGGAATGGAAATATTTTATCAAATCAAAAAACGTAATCAGAAATACCCTCTCGCTCAACTTTTAGGGAGGACTGATCTTACTTTTTTTCCAGTAGCCGGATATTTATGCTATGGTCAATTTGATATTACGATCTTATTTATTGTTTTGTTCATGTATCCATGGGCATTAGCACATTTAGGTGCAAATGATATTGTAGATCTAAAGAATGATAAAGCTAAGGATTTGAATACAGTAACCGTTCTTTATGGGATTAAAAACACTGTAATTTGGATTTTAGTATTCTCTTTAATAAATATTGGGACAGCTATTATCTTTCTCATTTTTCAATTGGGACAAATTGCTCTAATTGGATTCTTAATCTCATTTGCTAAATTTATAAAAAATTCATTAATAAGAATATCTTTTTTTACTAAAATAGAAATATAATTCTAATTAAACAACTTTGTTTAGGTGAAGCTATTTATTAAGAAAGTTCTAACAATAGCCGGCTCAGATTCTGGAGGAGGTGCTGGCATACAAGCTGATTTAAAATCTCTTGCTGCTCGAGGTGTTTACGGAATGAGTGCAATCACAGCACTTACAGCTCAAAATACCGTTGGTGTTCAAGGAATATTTACAGTTAGTCCAGATTTTGTTGAGAAGCAAATTGATTCAATAATGAATGATATTGGAGCAGATGCATGGAAAACTGGAATGCTTGTAAATAAGGATATTATTAAGGTGGTGGTGAAAAAGGCTCTACAATATGATGTAAAATTTTTAGTAGTTGATCCTGTGATGATCGCAAAAAGCGGAGATCTTCTTTTAAAACCAGATGCTATAAAAACATTGAAAGAAGATTTAATACCCATTTCTTATATCATAACTCCGAATCATCATGAAGCAGAAGAACTAACTGGCATGAAAATTGAGAATCTGGATGATGCTTATAAAGCCTCAATTGAATTACATAGTCTAGGAGCTAAAAATGTTGTGGTAAAGGGAGGACATTTAACAACTGGATCTAAAGCTATTGATGTCCTTTTCGATGGTGCAAAATCTTATATTATCGAGAGTCCACGAATTCCTACAAAAAATACTCATGGTACAGGATGTACATACGCATCAGCCATTGCAGCCGAAATTGCTAAAGGAAATCATATATATAATGCTGTAAAAATCGCTAAAGAATATCTTACTGAAACTATAAAAAAAGCTGATGAAATGAATATAGGAGCAGGACATGGTCCCCTAAATCATTTTTTAGGAAAGAATATTGAGATTTAGAATAAAAATAATAAATTCTATAAAACGATTATTAAATTAAAAAAGAAGAAGCTTATTTTGAAATAGGAAACTTCTTTTAACTCAAATTTTAAATATTAATTAATTAATTTTGCTAAATATTAATTAAAATACTAAATTTTTTGAAGAGGACATATAAATGTCAACAAATATGGATTATGATGAAATGATTTCAAAGATTAATAATATCGTTTCAAGTCCAATGAAAAAATTCAAATCCAACGAATTTGATGAAATTGTAAAAAGATATGAGAAAAATCATAAAAAATCAAAAGAAGCTTTTGATAGAGCAAGGAAAATAATTCCTGGTGGTGTTGAACACAATTTAGCTTTCAATTTTCCGTTTCCACTAGAGAGTAAAAAAGTATGGGACTGTTATATGGAAACTATTGATGATGTGGTTCTTACAGATTATCTAATGTGTGGAGGACCTATAATATTAGGTCATAATTACAAACCACTCACCGAAAAAATAGTTGAAATAATTGAGAAATATGGCTCTTGTCATGGAATTACCAATGAATATGAATATAAGGCAGCTGAACAATTACAAAAACATTTTCCTTCATGTGAAAAAGTTAGATGGCTCCAATCAGGAACCGAAGCGGACATGTTGGCCATACGAATCTCTCGCATTTATACAGGAAATAATCATGTGATAAAGATCGGTGGTAGTTATCACGGATGGTCAGATCAGCTTGTTTATGATTTACATATCCCTGGAACAAAAAGAATGGAGGCATATGGAATACCGAAACCAATTTTTAAATATATAGATTCTGTCCCTCCCAATGATATCGAAGCCTTAAGAAAAATGTTCAAAGAAAAAAGAAGAGTCGCAGCAGTGATTGTGGAACCTATGGGAGGCGAATCAGGAGCAATTCCAGTAAAACCTGATTATAACAAACAAGTAGAAGAATTATGTCATGAAAATGGTGCCTTAATGATTTCTGATGAAGTAGTATGTGCTTTCAGGTTAGATATGGGTGGAGGTCAAAGATACTTTGGATATGATCCAGATATATCTGTATTTGGAAAAATTGTTGGACATGGTTATCCTTCAGCAGCTGCAATTGCTGGTCGAGGGGATATAATTGATACAGCAGCAGCAGGAGTTGGAGGAGGATCAAAGAGAGCTTATTGTGGAGGAACATTAGCAGCAAATCCATTAACTTGTGCAGCAGCATACTGGGCAATTAAATTTGTAGAAGAAACTAATGCAACAGAAATTGCCGGAAAAGCTGCAACAAGATTATCCAATGGTATGAATCAAGTCTTTGAAAAATACAATCTTCCTTGGGTTTCATACAATTATAACGCTACAGTTCATTTCCATACATCTGCAGTTTTTGGAATTGATATAACAGATCCAACACAAGCTCCTGAAATTAAAGAAAGAAAAGAATTTATGGAACGTATGGGTGCTGCTTTGGTTGATCAAGAAATTATCTCTGTTGCGGGTTCAAGATTTTATACATGCTTGAAACATTCAGACGAAACTATTGACCAAACAATTCAAAAAATAGATAATATCTGTCAAAAAGTTGAATAATCTTTCCTATTTTTCTTTTTTCAATTCTATTAAAGTTTTAATATAATACCTTTAAGTTCTTTTATATCATAGAGATCTATCTAAGTTCCAGAAAGAATTCCAATTATATATCTTTTAAAAAAGAAATATAAATTTGCTAATACTTTTATCTTTAACAATTAAGAAGGATATTTTAGATTTTAAAAATGAAAATAGTTATTTTCGAACCACACCCAGATGATTTATTATTTGGAGTCGGCCCGATTATATTTGATTGGGTAGAGGAAGGTCATGAGATCCACGTTATAACTATAACTGATGGTAGAGCTTGTTATAGAGCAACAAAAGATAGATTAGATGAACAAGCTAAAAATATGACAGAAGATGAACTCGCTGAGATGAGGATAAATGAGGCGAAAAAGGCAATTAATTTTATTGGTCTTCCCAGAAAGAATCATCATTTATTAAAATTTCATGATGCTGATGGCCAAAAGTATGTAAATGAGGCTATAGAAGAAGTTAATCCAATTTTAAAAGGAACTGATAGAATTGTTCTTCCAAGTGATAATAATAGTCATGTAGATCATCAAGCTACTCATGATATCGCCATAAAAGCCGCTCAAGATTTAAAATTAAAGGATTCAGAATATTTAGTATATTTTGTTCCTTCATATGGAAAGTGGAATGACGATTCAAAAGAAAAGCAAATTGTGGTTCATATTACGGAGAACTTGAGAGAAAAATTGCTAAATTGGCTACAAATCTATCAATCACAGAAATATATGAAATTTACATGGAGAATGTTTAATCACTTTATAAAGGTTCTCGAAAATTTTACTTTTGGGATTTTTGCCTATTCAGATATGGGTAAATATCATAACTTTTAATTTCTATAATCTTGTTAAAAATACAAGAATGAAAATAATTCTTTGATTAGAATATCTATGTCTTTATCAAATTTCATTATTTCTTTTAAATATATATATAACAAGGACAAAATTTCTCTATTTCGACGATGGAGGTGTTATGAATGACAACAGAATTCGGGGTAAACAATGGAAAAAATTGGTAGCTGAATATTTATTTTTAGGATTTGGAGGGGATCTTAGTTTATGGGAGGAAGCTAATGCAAAATTCATAAAAGGTTTCATAGGTAAAGGTGTCCCGAATCTAATATGGGAAAATAGAGACAAATCATATCATGATTTCATGGAATGGTATATCCAAAAATGGATAAATGATATGTTTGATTATGCTGGAATAGAAAGGCCAGAAAAGAATACGTATAAAAAAATATATTATGAAGTAGTAAAATATGTTGATTTAAGGGTTAACGCAGCATTTCCCAGTGTTATAGAAAGTATTGAGAATTTATTTAAAGATGGTTATACAATATGTACTTCTTCTGGATTAGAATCAATTGAATTGAAATATTATTTACAAGGGATGAAAATTAAGAAATTTTTTAAAGCATTCTATGGTCCCGATTTATTAAATATATCTAAAATTGATGATACTTTCTTTAGAGCAATTTTTAGAGATCTGGATATAAATCCAGAATATTCAATAGTTATTGATGATAAACCATATTATCTCAAAAATGCTGAAAAAACAGGTGCTAATGTAATCCAAGCATGTTTAAGTGGAGAATTTTCCCCTCAATTTCCAAATTATATAACCCATATGAGAGATCTTCCTAAAATAATTAAGAACGTAATAGAATATAATAAAAAAAAGTTAACTTGTTAAGTAGTTTCTCTTTTCCTAATTAAATATAAGAAATCTTAATCTCAAGGATAAAAGTTTTAAGCATAGAACCCTAATTTCTAAATGTACTTTCTTGATTTCAGACCAATTTTTTAGATATGATTGACAAAGAACTAAATTTAAAGAAAGCAGCAAATATTATTAAATCCTCTAAAAATATTGTTATTTTTACTGGAGCGGGTATTTCTACAGAATCGGGAATTTCAGATTTTAGAAGTGAAAATGGACTTTGGTCAAGATACGATCCAAGTATTTATGCCAATTATCATTACTTCTTAAAAGATCCCTCTCCTTTTTGGAAAATGCATAATGAGCTTACAGAAAATTTAGAAAGAGTAAAACCTAATTATGCGCATTATGCTATTGCAGAATTAGAAAAGATGGGTAAAGTCAAGGCAATAATTACGCAAAATATTGATATGCTTCATCATAAAGCTGGCAGTGGATCTTACAAAGATATTCCAATTTATGAGTTACATGGCTCCTATAGAAAACTTGAATGTTTAAAATGCGGAAAAGAATTCGAATTTAAGGAAATTGAAACAAAAAATGTTGATTATCCTGTTTGCAAATGTGGGGGCTTCATCAAACCGAAGGTAATTTTGTTTGGAGAATCTTTACCTTCAAAAATTATTGATAGATCCATGAATGCAGTAATAAAAGCAGATTGTTTAATTATTGTAGGAAGTTCACTTACTGTATCCCCTGCAAATTTCCTTCCTGGCTTAGCAAAAGAAAACAGGTCCAAAATAATTTTCATAAATAAAGATAATACAATAATGGATGATATTGCAGATGTATTTCTTAAAGGAAGGGCTACCAAAATATTCAGAAAATTAATAAGAATTTTAAAAGAAAACAATTAAGTGTTAAGAAGCAATATTAGGATTCTAACTTTTTTATTTCGGCATATAAAATTTACATAATTTGCATTGATTTGCCCTTAATCTTCGATCTGGACCAAGTATAATGAGTTTTTCTTCCATTTTTCCACCGCATTTAGGACATATTCTTTCAAAATTTTCTTTGATAGCATTAAGGACGTTTTCAATATTTTTTTCTAACTTTAATATGTTATTAGCACTTTCAATAATTTTTTCTGCTGATGGAATTCCAATCCCTTTAATCCATGCAAGTTCTTCTGGTTTTGAAATTGCAATTTGCTCGATAGTTTTAACACCAGCTTTTATGAGTCTCTCTGCTGCTGTTGGACCTATTCCCTTTACTCGGATAAGCTCTTCTCCCATCATAAACCCAGCAATTAAGAATTGAATCTCTGAATCCTTTTCATCCTAATAATGATTGGAATATATTGGAATATTTAATTATTTTATTTATATAAAGGTAATAAAGGAAAATAAAATTTAATATATTTTATAAATTTGACTTCATTCAGAGATCTGCTTACCAACCCCATAATACATAGCAATGGAAGCAAATTTTAATTGCTGATTAGAAAATTGTCGATAAACTTTATAGGAATAATATAATGTAGGAATTGTACTAAAAAGAGTAACAATAGATATAATATAGATAAAGAAAGGAATATTCCAAATTGGAGTCCAATTATTGCTTGCTGATAGATGTACACCTACATTTGGTATAAATGTAATAAAAATCATACCAAAAATAGCTATTCCATAGAGTATTATTATGATTAATTGCTTTGTTGTATTAATTATTTTCTCTGATTTTAATAAAATTAATACGAAAATCAGAAGGAATACTGGACCGAAGAATAGGAAAAAGTTAGTAGTAAAATTTAAAATCTTTACGGGTATTTCAACTGTTAAAGGAGCATAAATAAAGTTCATAAGGAGCCCAATTGCTTCTGAGATATAAAATGCACTGAAAATCAAGTTGAGTCTTTTTGTGTCTCTTTTTAGAATTTTATAGGCTAAATATAAGAAAAAGATAAAAATAGCCCCCTGGACAATATATACAGTAAGAAATCTTATTGGAGTAAGTTGATAAAAATTTTGAATCATTTTTCAAAACACCTAAATTTTTAACAAGATTAAGAATTAATAAAATTTTGTAAAAAATTAAACTATTTGTTTTAAATGAGCATTTACTTTAAAAGGTTATATATGCATTAAAGATCAGAACCTATTCCAAAATAAACAAGATAAATTGTAGGTAATGTTAATGCTGAAAGAATTAACCAGATAAATCTAAATAATTCATCATTAAGGAAATTACTTGTTAAAGTTCCATAATTTACAAAAAGATAGAAGAATACTCCTATATTAAAATAGGTCCATTTTCTTTTTAGTCGTTCATTTTTGAACTTTGAATAAATTTTAATCGAATAGAATATTACACCGACTGACATAACTGAACTTAGTAATACTCCATAAATGAAGAAAGGGAAAGACCATACGGGTTTCCAATTGGTTGTTTTGTTTATTGTAATCCCTCCGGGAATTAAAGCTAATAAAAAAAGAAGAATAGTAAAAGTTGAAATTATAAAAATCTGAATTCTTTTTGTTATGATGTTTTCAGATTTAATTAGAATTAAAAGAAATAATAAGACAAATACTTGAGAGATTGCAAATAGGTAATATGTAGTAAAGTGGAGTATATAAACAACAATCTCAAGATTTAACATTGCATAAACCATATTAATAGATACACTTACTGCAATAAAAGCATAAAATAAGGCTAAATATAAATTCAATTTTTTGGTATCTCTTCTAAGAATTCTAATAGCCATAAACAAAAAGAATATACTAAATATAGCCTGAATTATATATACCTGTATAAATCTAATTATATCAAGTTGAAAGAAAACCATTTTTTATCACATATCTTATAGCATAAAAATATCTTCTTAAGAATTTATAAATACCGCTATCCCTTTTTACCTATTTGCTATATGAATATATAATTATTTAAGTTTATATATTTCAAGGAAAATAATTGCGATTTTTTGAATTAAGTTAGTCGAAAAAATGACTATCAGAATATAAATTATATCTTGGAATAACAAAAATATTTCTAATTATGTATCTTTTCTAACTTAAATAGGGAATATTTTCATTTTAAAATAAAAGTATATAAAAATCTAAAATAATTTATGATAATACTACAGTATATTAAAAAACCTGAGAATTATGACTGTGACTAACAAAAAGAAAGAACTTAGCAAAGAAGATCTCTTGGGAAGTGAAATATTGAAAAAAGTTAAAGCGTCATCTAATTATTGTTATAACTGTAATAGATGTGTTAATGTCTGTCCATTATCGCACTTAGGAGTTTTTTCTCCACGCAATTTGATTAATGATCTGGCATTTAATTCGGTTAAAGATGCAATTGATCAAAATAATATATGGCTATGTCTTACTTGTGGTCAATGTAATATTTATTGTCCCATGACCAAAGAAAATGCAGGAGTCGATATTCCAAATTTAATAAAAGAATTACGTAAAATTTCTGTTGAATTAGAGGGAGAGTTAAAAGCAGAATCAGATAAAATTGCTCAATGTGAAACCCATGATGGTATGATCCCTTTAATGACCGAGATTATGGCTCAAAACTCAGTAACGCCAAATAAACTTGGGTTTCTTGATGGAACAAAGTTAAAAGTAAAATCAAAAGGAAAAGTGGCATATTTTATAGGATGCTTACCTATTATGGAAGATATCATCTATGATTTTGATGTTAATTATACTGATATTCCTAAGTCCGTGATAGGCTTAATGAATGAAATTAATATTGCCCCCGTGGTTTTGAACGAAAAATGCTGTGGTCATGATATTTTATGGGGAAGAGGGGATGAAGATACTTTTAAGAAGTTGGCCGAATATAATGTAGAGTTATTCCGAAAAGCAGGGGTAGAAAAAATAATTTTTAGCTGTGCTGAGGGATATTACACTTGGAAATATGAGTATCCTAAATATATTAAAGATTTTAATTTCGAAATTGTATATTTTACAGATTTTTTTCTAGAAAATAATATACTTGATAATTTAAGATTCCCTCAAGAACGAGAAATAAAAGTTACTTACCAAGATTCTTGTAGGTTAGGTAGATTAGGTGATAAACTATATGATTCGCCAAGACAACTCCTCAACAAGCTTCCCTCGGTATCTTTAGTAGAAATGGAAGATATCAAAGATGATGCCAGTTGTTGTGGAGTATCATCATTTACCGGTTGCAATGAATTTACCCGAATTTTAAGACAGAATCGATTAGAGGAGGCAGCAAACACTGGGGCAGAATATTTAATTGTTCCTTGCCCAAAATGTCTTACTCATTTTACTTGTTATTTGAATGAACCTGCCTTAGATGATAAACAAAAAGAGTTAAAAAATAAAATAAAAGTTATTGATCTCGCGACTTTTATTGGAAAGCTATTATTTATGGTTTAAAACCTTTTTATTTTTCACGCCACTTAGTTCCGCAACTTCCGCAAAGATACATTTTCCCATACACACGCGGGTAATCCATAATTATATTGGATTTATCTGTGCTTTCATGAATCATATTTTTATTATCTTCTCCGCAACTAGGACATGATCTACGCCCTTCAGATTTTTCTATCGTTAAAATATCATTATTCGGAGTTTCTGTCATGTAATTCTAACTTTGAGATTAATATATTCATTTTAATTCCCTCAATCCAAAATTTAAAAGTTTCTCTCTGGGATTAATTTTCTAATTGCTTTCCATAAGAAAGGGCTTTTGCAAACAGTTCTGGACTTGTATATCGATATTTGAAAATAAAATCTTTTAAAATAGTTTCAATAACTTCCATTACTTCATTTAATCCTTGGTATATTTTAAAACAATAAAAGACATTGAGTTCTTTAGCTTTCTCTATTAATTGAATATCTGAAATTTTTGATGGATCTCCAGAATCGATTCCTACCAAGATAAAAACTATGTTATTTAAGAAGAGTTCATTTATCTCATCCATTTTCTGTCTTTGTAAAATATCAAAATCTTCAAGAGAATCTAATTCAATTAGCAAAATAATAACTTCCATATCCTTATGAATTTTGTATTTATTAACAAGCCCATCAAAATTTTTTATTGAAAAAACCTTCAAAATTATCGGTATTGAATTAAATATAGTAAGAAACTTAGAATAAGATGTTTCATCTACATGCTCAAATTCTTTAAAGGCTTGACTCTTTACACCTTCTAAAAATTTCATTCTATTACTTTCATTTGATCCAATAATTCCAATATTTAAGTTAAATTGAATTTTTTTCAATGTAGTTCGATAAAAAATAAGATTAATTTAAGATTTATTTAATTTAATATAGGTTTCAATAAAATATAATTTTGTTCGAAATTTCTAAATTTGTCAATAAAATTCAACTTAAATAATGATTCTAATTTATCTTCAATTAATTCTGATGGTACTCCTATGGAGTTTTTCGTTTGTAGCTGTTGATATTTCTGTTGCATATATTTCTCCTTTATCATTAGCATTAATAAGATTTGTATTTGCTTCAATATCATTTCTAATAATTGATTTGATAAAATATATTAAATCAAAAAATAAATCTAATCCTTATGATGATAAGAAAAAAATGGATCATGGCATTTTATCAAATTTTTCAACAAATCAATGGATTCTACTAATAATCGCAAGTTTCTCTGGTATTTCAATATTCTTCTTTACACAATATACTGCAATTCAAATGATAGGCCCTTCCTTTCCTGCTTTGGTTGTTTGTTTATTAGCTCCCGTTTTAATTTCAATTTTTGCAATTTTTATTTTTGGAGAGAAATTGAAGACCATAAAAGTTATCGGGTATATTATAGCATCCGTAGGTGCTTTTCTATTGATTACTGGAGGGAATCTTTCAGTTTTAAACCCGGATTCCGTAAATTTTTTAGGATATCTATTTGCTTTACTAACCCCAATATTATGGAGTGTGTATAGTACATTAACTAAGAAGCTTACATTAAGTGAATCAACTCTTTTAATAACTAAATATATTTCTTATTTGGGCTCAATTGAATTATTCTTCTTTTCTCTATATTGAACCGTTTCTAACACTTCTTTTCTCTTTTTTGCTTCAAAGAGCAGAAATTATTACCTTTCTGAATATTTTGGGTGGATTAATTGTTTTATCAGCCGTCTTAATAATTAATTATAAATAATTTTATGTAGATCCAGTTTTTTACATAATTTCTTAAAATGCTCATAAAAACTTAAAAAGCGTATATTTTGTGATAGTAAATTATTTTTACTAATTAGTAGATTTGGGAGGTTTGTTGTCATTTTTATTTTGATTTTCGAAAATCTTTTAAATGTTAATTATTAATAGAAGATTAAGAGACTTTGATTCTTATATAATTATCAGCATAAATTACGTTATATTACCTATAACCTCATAAATTCTCTTAAAAAGAGTGTATAGCTCATCAAAAATTTAAAGGGTACAAAAATGGGTATTAAAATTACAGGGGAATTCGATCTGGCTTATCGTTTCATTACTGAAACCAGTCAGAACATCTTTTTAACAGGAAGAGCAGGAACCGGGAAAACAACATTTCTCAAATATCTTCGTGAGAATTCTCTGAAGCAATGTGTTGTGGCTGCGCCAACCGGTGTAGCGGCAATAAATGCACAGGGTGTAACACTGCATTCACTTTTTCAGCTTCC
>JARRLT010000237.1:3351-13026 GCA_037386725.1 Promethearchaeota archaeon | reverse complement strand
CCATCTCCCTTTTCAATATTCTTCTTGTCTAAAATGGACTATTAAATACAGAATTAATTAAAATAGAATTTAAAAAGTAAGGACTTTTCTACTCTCCTTAATATAGTCAGTCAGTGGTGTTCCCATATATCTTACATCCACACCTATTTTTTCTAGGCTTTCAGAAACCCCATATTTATCAGCACAAGCTTTACATGCTTCAAGTATAATCCCATTCTCTTTCATTTTTTGTAAAACTTTTTGGATCTCTTGATCATTACTTGCTAATTCGGCTGAAGGGCCCCAAATAATAAAAGTAATGTCGTTCCACCATTTATTTATGATTGCATTCAAAGTATACATAAAAACCATATTTAATGCGACTTCTTTATCTCTACTTGTCCATAAAATAACTAGTTTATCTTCATTTGATTTCATTATTAATATATCACGTCGATATTTTTAACAACTTAATGTAATTTAGCCAGAATATCAATTTAACATCTGCGATTTTAATTTATAAAAAATTAAAATCCTAAATAATGACCGTAATAAACAAATTAAAAAAATGAAAATAAAAATTGAAAAAATTAGTAATCTTCATCCTTTACCTTAGGTGAGATTTCCTTTACATCTTTTGCCAATTGTTCTGCTAATTTTTCGCCTTTTTGGAATTCTTCTCTTGTAGGATATCCTCTAAATGTTATTGGATCATAAATATCCCATTTCATATTTTTACTTAGATCATCAAATACCTTTTCAGCCCCACCAGACCAACCGTATGATCCAAATAATAGAACTTTCTTATAATGTAATCGTTTTCTTTTCATAAGATCCATGAAATACTTCATTGGAGGAAACATTTCGTACTCATAGGTTGGTGTTCCAATAATCAGTCCCGCTGATTTATATGCGTCTGAAAGAATAAAAGACGCATCTTCGTTAGGAACACGATGTACGTTAACCGGAACACCAACATTAGCAATACCCTTTAAAATTGAGTTTAACATCGATTCCGTGTTACCATACATACTTCCCCATACGACACATATTTCAGGTTCGGCAAAATCTTGATTATAGTTAGCATATCGTTGGTATTTCTTGACTACAACCTCTGGACTTCCTCTCCAAATTAATCCATGAGAAGGTGCAATCATTTTAATCTCCAAACCGGATAATTTGTCAATTGCTTTTAATACACTAGTAGAAAAATTAGCGACAATGTTAGCATAATATCTTAGCATTTCTGATTCCCAATAAGGTTTATTTACATCTGGCGTTTCATCATCATATATACTTCCTTCATGAACCCCGAATGAACCAAATGCATCTCCAGCAAAAAGTGTTTTCGTATCTTGTTCATAAGTCACCATCGTTTCCGGCCAATGAACATTAGGAATTTCAGTAAAAGAGAGTTTCTTATTTTTTCCTAAATCTAATTCATCACCAGTTTTAACAGCTTTCACATTATCCTCAATACCATAAAATCCCTCAACCAATTCCACACCTCTTTTGGTAGCTAAAATTTCTACCTCAGGATTAAGAGATTTTACTAAGTAGGTGAATCCAGTATGATCTGGTTCTAAATGATTTAAAATCACATAATCAATATCACTAATACTTAGATCAATTGATTCAAGGTTTTTAATTAGCCTAAAGGAAGCTCCACCCCATTCTCTCACTAACTCAATTAATGCTACTTTTTCACCCTTTATAATATAGGAATTGAGGGAGACTCCATTTGGAATAGGCCATATCCCTTCAAATAAATCTTCAGTATGAACATTCGCACCTACCCAATATATTCCGTCAGCTATTTCAGTTGCGTCCATAATTTTGTATCAGTTCTTTGATATATTTTAACATGTTTGAATATAATTTGATTTAATCTATAAGTTGATAAAGATTCTTTATAACTTTATTCCTTTAAATTTAGAAATATCACCAAATAATTATCTAAAGAGAGTAAAATCCTACTAAATATCAAGAGGAAGGCACTTTAAGAGAGTAATTTTGAGGAGAAAATTGCAATCTTTTGCAGTGGAAATTGACCCCAACTAAAATTTTTGTGGTTAATACTAAAACCAATTTTACTTTGTGATTTAAAAAGAAAAAGTTCATACTAAATTATATAATAAGTTGGTTGTAAAAGTTATTGGATTGAGGAAAGATAGTTTGATGTAATATCCAAGTCATACTTCATCCAGATATTATAAGTTATCTTAAATCAATTTCAATATATAATACATGTATCTTACGTGGAGACTCATATTAGGCATATGAGGATAATTCACGATAAACTAAAATTAAAAAATTAAGGTTGTGTGTGTTAAAATGAGTATGTACAGGAGTTATTTGCTGAAAAATGATTTTTGGGCCAAAAAAGGGAATTTAAAATCGAATAAAGAGAAAGTTTTTATTAAACATAATTCAAGTGTCGGTGGGATATATGCGATTATTCAACAAGAAAATCGGGGAGTAAAAATTATAGCGGATGGAGAAGAACACTTTTTTAATAATTTTGACAAACTTGATATGTTCTTGAATAAATTAGATCAAAAGAGAAATAATTTTATGAAAATTTTAAAAAGAAGAGATATGTCTAAAGAACTAAGACGACTTGAATTATAATTTTTTTCTCATTTTTTTCAATAATTTCAATTAATGAATCCTTATTATGAATCTTAAAGATCTTTATTAAAAATTCATAAACTAAAAAATTCATATTAATATATCCTATTAATATATCTTAATATAGATTTTACTTATCTTGAGAATTCAAAATGGAGCTCAAATTTAAAGCTTTTGTAACACTTACATTATTTGTTTATATTCTTCCATTTGCATTTTTTCAATTATTTGCGGGGACTTTTTCAGATATTTTCGATAAGAAAAAGGTAGTAATAATTGGATACGTTATCTTTATTTTTGGTCTATTTTTTTCACTTAGTTCTATATACCTCAGAACTTATCCCTTATTCTTGTTAGCTTTCTTCTTTCAAGGATTAGGTTTTTCATTCATTAATCCCACAATTTTGGCAATTTTAAGTATTTTAACCCCTCGTAAAAGAGAAGGATTAATCATGGGACTCTATAACTCATCTGCGGGTATAGGTGTTACAGTGGGATCAATCATCTCTGGATTACTTTCATTAGTCAACTGGAGATTACTTTTTATTACTAATCCAATAGTTGCAATTATTTCTGGTATACTATTTTTAATTTCACTTACTAATTGCCAACAATTAATATGTGGCCCTTCTGAAATAAAAATTGGAGATGAAACAAAGAAATCTAAAGTATTGCAACTTTTTTCTCAATTAAAGAAAAATTTAACCAAAGAAATTATTCTTTTAGGTTTAATCGGTTTCTTCTGTTTTTTCACAATAATTTCTCTTATTAGCACCATAAATGAACAGATCTCGTTATCTATTCCGTATTTAAATGAAGAAGAAATAACCTCATCAGTAAGTATTATTCTCACAATTAACGGATTAATTTCGGTCATTATATCTCCATTTAGTGGAAATCTTCTTAATAAGATAAAGCCTAAAACAATGATGATAATCGGATTTAGCCTTATGCTTATAATATTGTGGCTACCTTTCGGTTTTTCACTATTGCATTTTATTATCATTAGTTTTATTATATATCTTGGCTCAACCTTTATTTGGCCAGCTCTTTTTAAGTCTTCAATGCAAATAAATAAAGAAGCAAAAGGTACCAATTCTGCTATAATCAATAGTTTAAGATTCTTTGGATATGCCTCTGTTCCTTTACTTTATAACTTTTTTGGTATTCCTATTTTATATTATTTTGTATTTGTATTTAGTATTGGTGCAATTGGAATACTAGTTTATTTAAAGGTAAAATAAGTAAAAAGGCAAATAAAAAGAAAGTTATTTATATATTGGTTTAAGACCAGTTTGAAAATGTCTTAGCCGAAGCTGTTTTCCCCTTGCAATCTCAACTTTTGGGATAAGATCCTTATTATTATGTAGTTCTGTTATGGCTGCGACAGCATAATCAAGATGAGATGAATCATAAACATTTCGGGGTACAGCAAATCTTACAAGATTTAAAATTCCATTACGTTGTTCAGGTGTTTTTTTATCCCATTCAAAAGCAAAAGGACCTAATTCGCAAGCTCGTATCCCATAATGTTTAATTAATTCAATCGTAAAACCAACTCCTTTAAAATCTTCTATTTCAGTATCTGTTTCCTTAAAAAACCTATCCATATCAATATAAATTGCGTGGCCGCCTGGAGGTAATACTACTGGAACACCATTCTGAGCTAGCTTTCGGGCAAATTCATTAATTCTATTTAATCTTTCATTTAAATATGATTCCTTAACAACCTCGTACAGTCCTGTTGCTAAAGCCATAATATCTCTTCCACTTAGCCCACCGTACGAATCATTACCAAAAGTTAGAATCTGTTTTTCTTTAAGTATAATTCCAATATCTTGGTCGTTGGAATATCTTTTCTGGAAAACTCCTTGATCTCTAAAAAATAAGCCACCACCAATATTCGCAAGACCATCTTTTTTAAAAGAAATGGTAAACCCATCGGCATAGGAAAACATTTCTTTCACAATTTCGGGAATTGATGTTTGCTCATATCCTTTCTCAAACTTTTTAATAAACATAGCATTTTCCGCAAAACGACACGCATCGAAAAACAAAGGAATTTGAAATTTATTCGCAATTTTAGATACTTCTTTAATGTTCTTTAATGATACTGGTTGACCTGCAGCTGTATTATTTGTTATTGTAAGATATATCAGTGGTATGTTTTCAGAACCTTTCTCTAAAATAAACTCTTCTAATCCTTCAATATCCATATCTCCTTTAAAAGGATTTTCTTTTCCTAATTTTTCTAAGGGATATTTATTTAGAAGATTTTCAGAGAAAAAATTAACTGGTTCTATCCCAGCTGCTGCAATATTTGCTTCAGTTGTATCAAAATGTCCATTACTAGGTATATAAAATTTTTGTTCAGGATTATTTTCTTTTAAAATTTTTCCTAGAGTTGAGAATAGGAGAAATTCGGAACATCTTCCTTGAGGTACAATAAAGGCATTTGGTCTTGATAACTGATGAACTCCACCATTTACAAAACCACCCTCGTACGATGTAAGATATAATTCCTCCATTAACTTATCTATATTTGTTTCTCCAGAAAGAATAAGATCTAATGCTTTCTTTGGATTATCTCCTCTTTCGAAAGTATCTCTGATAGCATCAAGTAAAACATAATATCCCTTATTCCTGCCATAGGATTCATCCCCATGAAAAAGAGAAGCCCATTGAATATCGGTCATTGCCGTTGTTCCACTATCACTTAAAAAATCTAAAATTAATAAATCCGCTGGAAAAGAAAACATATTATATTCCGTTCTTTCCAACGCTTTTTCCCTTTGTGCTTTTGTGACCGTTTTTATGCTTCTTACAACCAAATTCCTATGTGCTGGTATTGGAACACCTAATTCTTTTATATCTTTCATTTTTAACTTAACTCCCGCACTTTTCCCATTAGTAAAACTCTTTTATTATATTCTTATATAAGATTGCAAACTTTAAAGATAATTACATTATAGCTATTTAATACTTCTATTGGAAATCTTTAATTTAAAACTGAAATTAATTAACTTTAAAGTAGGTTTATTTGAATGAGTTACACTTTAATAATTATTTTTGCTTCCATTTCTCTATTTATTGGTATAGGCCCCTTATTAATATATGCTCTGTGGAAATTTGGTCTTAATAAGAAGTTATGGTTCGCGTGCTTTCTTGGAGGATTATTTTGGTTTTTAGCTTTTATAGCTCGAATATATTTTCTATTTTTAATTAATACAAGTTCACTATCATTAGTTCTTAAAATTTTTCTCGCTGCTTTGCTAGCAGGTACTGTTGAAACTTCTTTTCGTGTTTTGCTTTTATATTCTTTGAAGAAATATACAGCAAACTCTAAGGAGAAGGTAATTCTGACAGGTATAGGATGGGGGCTTGGAGAAGCAATTTTTCTCCACTCTTTTTCAATGATTAATATTATCTATGGAGCAATAACTCAAAATCCTGCTTTAGTAAATCTATTTGGTATAGAGAGTTTTCTCTTATTTGGAGGATATGAACGCATTTTGGCAGAATTATTACATATCTTTTTAACAATTTTAACTTTTTATGGTATAAAAAAGTATCTTAAAACAAGTACATCAAAGCCACTAATGGATAATGCCTTTACTAAATATCCTAAACCAGAATTACTTTGGATCCCTATTGTTATAATTCTACATTTTGCTTTTGATTTCAGTATAGTTCTTCTTTCGTATATGGTGGATTTATTTACTCTTTATATTATATTTACTTTTGAAGAATGAACGCGCTAAAGTAACAATACTTATTTTTCAATATTTAAAAGCCTACTTGCTACATCAATAAAGATAACTGCTACTCCACCAATGATTAATGAGATAATTAATATCGACAATGGGGATAAGAAGGCCGGATTAAACATTTGTATAAATAAGAATGAAAGAACAGGTACCACTAAAGCACCATTGATACTTTGGGCACTCTTTAAGTTTTTAGATCGGGAACTAACTATAGCACTAATTAGAATATTTAAAAAAGCGATAATAGGCGATAACAAAAATACAATCATTATAAATGAAGGATCAGTAAAGATTAGTATATTTCCCTCCAAATATTGAAACATTATAAGGTTTATAACTAACCCATTTATCAAAAAACATACAATATTTATTATAATAGAGGGAATAAAAGATGTAAGAACTTTTCCTATAATTAATTCTGATTTTGAAATAGGTAAGAGAACTAAACTCTCCATTGTTTTTCTTTCTTTTTCACCAGCAAATGAATCTGACGCAACAACTGTTGGAATTAAGCCCGGGATAAGAAGGAAAAAAGGCATCAAAAACATTTTGATCATGACAAACGCGGCTTGTAGATATTCATTGTAACCAGCAGGAATATTGAGCAATGCTCGAGGAATATAGGAAAAAGCTGAGCTAAATTCAGAAGGGTCAATTATAACTCCAATCAACATCAAAATAGGTAATCCAATGGTAAAGAATAAAGGTAAAATTAAAATTGGAAGAAAAATCTCTTTAACTTTAATATTTTCTTTCCAATCTTTTTTCATTATCTTTAAAGAATTTTTAATATTCATCCGTCATCTCCTCAGCACTTTGGTTTTCCATAAGTTTAAGGTAGATATCTTCTAAAGAATGTGACTTTTTAATAACTTCAAGTATTTTTGCATTATTTTTAACTAACATCTCCACTATTTGGGGTGTTCTTTCAACTATATCATCTAAGAAGAAAGAAATTTTATTGTTTTCAACTCGAAAGTTTTTAATATATTTTAGATCTTTGAATATATTTATTAAACTTTCATTAATAGGGTCCCTTAATGTACATTCTAGCTCTTGAGTATCCCAAAGATCTTTACTTAACTGTTGTGGAGTACCGATTCTTTTTAACTTTCCATTATCTAATATTGCTACTCTATCACATAATTTCTGAACCTCATCTAAATTATGTGAGTTAATAAAAATAGTGGTATCTTTCTTTTTAAGGTTCAATATAAGATTACGTACATTTACTGCTGAAACTGGATCCAACCCAGAAGTTGGTTCATCAAAAAATATTATTTTTGGTTCATGTAAAATAGCTCGTGCAATAGCAATTCGCTGTTTTTGACCTTTTGATAGTTTCCCTGCTTTCATGTTTTTTCTTTTGAATAGACCGATTTGTTGAAGAACCTCATCAATTCTGCCTTCCAAGTTTTCAATTTCAAAAAAACTACCAAAAAATCTTAAATTTTCATAGAGAGTAAGTTGTTCATAACTCCCATGATTTTCGGTCAAAAAGCCCATATCTCTCCTTTTAAGATAAACATTGAATTCCGAGATTTTTTCACCTTTGATATAAATATTTCCTGTTATAGGTTTTAAAATACCAGCTATACACCGAATTGTCGTAGTTTTTCCTGCTCCATTGGGTCCAAGTAAACCAAATACTTCACCTTCTTGAACGTCAAAACTAACATCATTTAAAGCCCAAACTTCCTTTTGATCCTCTGAAGCTTTCTTATTGTAGAAAACTTTCGAAACATTTTCTAGGGTGATAACGGAACTCATTTCTTTCTAGGTTGAATGTATTATTAATTTTAAGTTAGATAATTTTGACATCTATTAAAACTTTTAAATTTTTTAATTCAGCAAATAGATCGCCTTAAATCTGGTTTCTCCTGATTATTTTTACTCTAAATCATATATCTTTTATCAACATCTTACTAAGTTATTCCAAATTCTTGAGAAATCTTTATATCTGTGAAAAGTATTATTATAAATAATCCTTGTTTGCTTTTTTTACAAATCATTTCATTGGAATGTAAAAATGATATATTTATTTAGAACCACTTTATGTAAAGGATATTAAAAAGCTTTTAAATGAAAAAAACAAATTATAAAATAATTTTTGCTTTTTAAAAAAGTGGTGAAATTAAATGAAAAGAAGAAATATTTATCTTATTTTCATTTTAATAGGTATTATTTTAGCTGCGGCTGTTGGACCTATACTTGGAATTGTATTTTCCCAAGTAAGAGTAGATCAAGGCCCAAAAAAGATTTCTGATGATAGCATGATTGGATTTTCAGAACGCTATTCAAAAGGATTTTCACTTTCACAAGATCAAACATGTCACATTGAATTTTCTAATTATTATCCTAATACAACCGTATATCTAATTATTCTTACAAAAAGTGAATATGGATATTACAATAGTGTGAATGGAAGCAGTCCTACTTCGGGACAAAGTTTTATTGTATTTTTACGTCAAACTGGTTCTAGTCCAACAGTATATTCTGGAGTAACATCATTGACTATTGCTTGGGATGGATCAACTTATGGTAATTATGTATACATCGAATTTCGGGGAGTAAATCGTGTATCGATTCCAGGCAGTTATTACGTAGTTGTTAGGGGTCAAAATAATTTTGCTGGAAACAATGAAGTCAGGTTTAATATAAAAATTAGCATTGATGGACCAGGAAATTTCCTCCAAAATATTATGATTTTATCTGGAATTACCTTAATATCTATTACGGGGTTAATTTGGGCTGCTGATATAATTAAAAGAAATTTGGGTGAGAGATAAATGGCAAGAGAAGGACTTTTAAGGAATGTATTAAGTTTAGATAAAAATAAGGCAATGAAATTTATCATCTATGGTCTTGTTGCGGCGATTATTTTTGGAACTATTATGATGGTGAGTAGATCTATAGATAACAATGCATATTCATGGCAAAATCTTGCAAATGAAGAAAATTTACAAAACTATAACTCTGGAATGTATGGATATGAAGCATATCTAAAAAGAGCTCAACAAATAGACATAATAGGATATTGGATGCAATTTCAAGATGTTATTTTTATCAACATAGCACGTATAGGAGTCAATATTTCTCTTGTATTTATTACAGTTGGATTTATTAGTCTAGGCGTAAATTCTGATTTGGATGAAAAAACAAGGAAAATTTGTATCATTCTTGGAGGATCAATACTCATTGTACTTATGTTTACAACGTTTTTTACAAATATTGGCATCAGTGTCTCATAAATAATTCAATTTTTCAATAAAAATTTTCACCCAATTATCCCAATTAC
>JARRLT010000237.1:0-3330 GCA_037386725.1 Promethearchaeota archaeon | reverse complement strand
TAAAAAAGTATTCATTTGAATAAATTAAGATTTGATATTACTTTTCAAGTGAGGATATAGATGAGTAACAACGAACAATTAATAGAAGAGATAAAAAGTCGTCAAATAACTGGGATCATATTTGATTGGGATGGAACTTTATTGGATATTTCAGCACCATTACGAAATTCAGTTGAAGAAGGCTTTAAAGATAAAAAGATAGACATCGATCATACTATAAAAGAAATAGGAGCTGTCATGGAATCAATTCAAGGATTTCCTATGACGAAGATTATATTACAATCACATGATATTGTAAAATATATTAATGCCTTTAAGGGTATGAGTTTTATGAGTAAATTACAACTGGCTACCAAAATATTTTCAAAATATCTTGAATATGAAAAAGATGCACCCCTTTTTCCTGAAGTAGAAACTTTATTAAAACATTTAAGTAAAGATTTAGATCTTTATGTAGTATCTCACAGCCAAACTAAAAACATCATAAACCATTTAGAAAAACATAATTTGAAAAAATTCTTTAAAGGAATTTTTGGAGCTGATAATCTACCAGTTTTAAAACCAGATCCAAAAGTTTTTCATCCTGTAATGAGAAATTATAAACCTTTTCATGGAGATGATTTTATAGTTATTGGAGATATGCCAACGGACATTGAAGCTGGAAGAGAAGCAGGGATATGGACCATTGGGATAACAAGTGGGATAAGTGACAAGGAAGTATTAAAACATAGTAAACCAGATTTGATAATTAGTTCATTAGCAGAATTATTGGATCTATTTGGAATTCCTAGAAGCGAAATTTCAAAATCTAATCCTAAAGAATCCTTGAAAGTTAAATCCTAAAAATTTAATTTCACATTAAGGGAAATAATTACTTAATTTAGGTATTTAAATAATGAGAGGACTATTATTCTTTGATCTCTAATATCTCTCTTCTTATGAATTCTATTTTATCTTTAGACCTTCGAGATTCTTTTAAAAATCAGATTTATATTTCTATTGAAATGGAATAGAATTATAAATAATTTCATTATATGAAATATATGAGCCTTAAAGATCAAGTTGAAACTATAAAAGAAGAGATTTCCTTGAAAAAGGGAAGTGAATGGAAGGGGCTCCAAACAACTACTGAGAAACAATTAGAGTCTCTTTTATGGTATATAGAACATCCTAAAATGGATGAACGCCCTAAATTGTTGAGACAAGTGGTTGATCTATATTTTGATGCTAAAAAAACAAATTTTATAAAAATGGAAGGAATTATCAGGAAGTTAGATCAACTCAGTATAACGCTTGGAAAATATGATTATTCAAAAGAGAAAGAAACGGAAAATAAGCCAAAATTTACAAATTATGTTCAAGAAATTGAAAACTTAAGAAGAAAAGCTGAAATTATAATACAAACACCCTATGGAATAAGTCTCCCAGAAAATACAAAAGAATCTATCATCAAATTCATTAATTATCTAAATTATCCGAATCTTCACCTCAAACAAAAACTCTTTGATGAAATACATGAAATTTATAGTCTTACTGAACAACAAGAATTTATCAAAATGCAAAGCTTTAATGAAATGTTAAATAAAATAGAGATTAAGTTGGGGAAAGTAACTGAAGGTATGAAAAAATTTAAAACCATTAAGGAACAAAAAGAAGACTTAAAAAGAGAAAGAGACAAACTAAATATGGAATGGGAAAGATTTGATAAGAAAATAAAAGCCTTTGAGCAAGAAAGACGGGAAATCTTGAAAGAAAAAGAAAACCTTGAAAGGGAGAAGTCTGAAATTCTAAAAGAAAAGGAGAAAATAGAACGACTAAGGGAAGATCTTGAGTTAGATAAGAAAAAAATAAATAAACAACAACAAGAACTTGATTTTAAATGGCAAAAGGTAAATGAATTTGCTCAAAAGTTCAATTTGGAGGGGTAATTCTGGGATAATTAATAAATCTTTCATTTATTCGTTATATGCATTATTTTTAGTAAAGAAAACGATTAGCTGAAGTCTAAAAAGTATCAATTTAGTATATAAAAATAAAATTTTAAAATTAAAAAATGATTTAGTCTATTTCTTCCTTAAATTTAATGTTCGTGACCGCAATTACATCCTGCGCCACACATTTCAGGATCTGGTTCACAACCAGTTTCTAAGATCTTTACTTTAAAATAAAGATTTTTTCCCGCTAATGGATGATTTAAATCAATCTTGACCGCTTCTTCATTTATTTCTTTAATCGTTGCTGGGATTTGTTGATTATTTGGATCCACTAAAACTATTATCATTCCTTCTTTAATTTCTTGATTTTCAGGAAAATTTGCCTTTGGAACATTTTGAATTAATTTTTCATTATATTCACCATAAGCTTCAAGAGGTTCTAAATGAATTTCAAACTCATCTCCAACCTCTTTTCCAATAACAGATTTATCAAAACCAGATATAACATGTCCACATCCAACTTCAAACTTTAAAGGTTTTCCCTCGTTCATCTTAGTAGAATCAAACACAGAGCCATCATCTAATGTACCTTCGTATTCTACCTTAATTACGTCGCCTTCTTTTATTGCCATTTCATTTCACATCTGAAAATTTTATATATTTAATAATGATGGGATTGTTATTTATTTCACTTTTATAATTTAAATGGAAAGCTAACACTAAAAGAAAAATCTTTAAAAAACCAAAAATCTTAGATCTTAAACTATTTTTCTTGTTTTTCTATTTGCTTTCAAAATAAAAATATTAAAAAACTTTTTTCTTTTGAATAGACTAAAATTATAATTAAGTAATAATAAATATTGAAATTTCATTATAAAAGTATTAAATGAATTATCATCAAATTGTTAAATGTTATTACTTATTGAAACTCCATAGAGGTGTGATAACTTTCAAATCATACTTATCAGAATATTTGTCTTTTCCACAACTTTTTATATGAGATTATTTTATTTATTAAAATAAACTTTTTACTAAAGTTTTTGTAAAGATAACACTACGTAGTTTAATTACATTTGATTAATTTTTTAATAAAATTCGTTGTTCTATGAGTTGAAACTATATGGAAATAACTAAAACTGATGTGAAAAAAGACGAATCCGAATTAGAAGAAAAACATGAAATAGTGAGTATTGAAGAGGAAAAAGAAAAGGAAGATTTATTTAAAAAACCTCATCAAAACCTATTATACAAAATACTAAAGTTAAATCCTATTGATCCTTTAAACGACATTTATCATAAAATTATAGATCTCCTTGAATTAACAGAAGCTGAAAAGCGAGTTCAATGGTGGTTAGCGGAGATATATATCAAACAAGCAGCAAGGCTCTTCTGGAGG
>JARRLT010000236.1:0-4728 GCA_037386725.1 Promethearchaeota archaeon | reverse complement strand
TGAAGAAATTAAAAAAAGGATTATTGCTCTTCTTAAAATAAGATGCGAGATGAGCCAAGATCCTGTAATTTGTGATGCTTTCCATCAAATTAAGGAAAGCTAGGAAAAAGTCATATTTTATTTCATTTTCTCTACTAAGGAAATTATAAATTTACACTAAATCCACTCCCTCCTTAATTTTAATTCTCAATTTATTGTCTCTTTAATAAATATTACCTTAATATTAGAGTTAAAATATAATCCAAAATAATTCTCCTAATATATCAATATCTATAATTCGTGAAAAAATAATGACAACACCTTCACCAAGTCCAAGCCAGCCGATTCACAAGGTTCAGCGATTTGAAGAATTTTATCGCTTATTTCAAGAAACTCCTGGAATTTATAAGTACCAAGAAAAAATAAAAGATGTTGATTCTAAAGGAGGTAATACATTAATAGTTTTATATGAAGATTTACTTGCATTTGATTCTCAATTAGCTGAATTATTAAGGAACGATCCAGAAGCAGTTTTAGAAGATGCTATTGAGGCCTTTAAAAATTTATTAAGATTTGAATCTGGGGGAAAACTCAGTTATGAGAAATATCATGTTAGAATTTCAACAAAGGATGAAAATAGTCCATTATCTGTTCCAATTAGAGGGTTAAGATCGAAAAATATCGACAAACTAATTTGGTTTAAGGGAATTACCATTAGAAGTTCAACTGTTAGACCTAAACTCGTAAAGGCAAATTTTGAATGTATGGTATGCGGAGCAAACTTTGAAGTATTACAACTTACTTCTAAAGTTAAATGGCCAAGATCCTGTGTCAATAACAGATGTAAAGCGCAAGCACATTCGGATTTTCGATTAATTTCAAAAAAATCGAAGTTTATTGACTGGCAAAGTATCATGATTCAAGAAGTACCTGAAGATTTACCCCCTGGTAGAATTCCAAGATCGGTCCAAGCGATACTTACACATGATCTAGTTGATTATGTAAAACCAGGAGATCGAGTAAAATTAATGGGTGTTTTTAAATCTGTATTAGCTACTTCTTTAAGAAGTAATAATTCTACTCTTTTTAAAACTTATACAGAAGTAAACTATATAAATGGCGTGTGCATTAAGCTTATTCGGCGGAACTCGAAAGAAAAAACCAGGGGGATCTTATAAAAGAGGAGATATCCATGTTTTATTTGTGGGGGATCCTGGAACCGGGAAGAGTGAAGTTCTGAAAGGTACAGTGGAGCTTTCTCCAAGAGGGCTTTACACTTCAGGTAAAGGCTCAACAGCAGTCGGCCTTACGGCAGCTGTGATAAAAGATGCTGAAACGGGACAAATGAATTTAGAAGCAGGAGCAATTGTTTTAGCAAATGGTGGCGTAGCTGCTATCGATGAATTTGATAAAATGGATTCTGCTGATAGATCTGCACTGCATGAAGGGATGGAGCAACAGACGGTTAGTATAGCAAAAGCGGGTATCGTAGCAACTTTAAAAGCAGAAACTGCGGTTATTGCTGCGGCGAATCCATATTCAGGAAGATATGATATTTATAAAACACCCACCCAAAATATTAGATTGCCTCCATCTTTATTATCTCGGTTTGATCTAATTTTTGTTATTGTGGATCGCCCCAATAAAGCCGATGATGCACAAATGGCAGAATTTATATTACAAAATGCAATGAGTCCATCTGGAGAGTTAAATGAAGAACAAGAAGAGGAATCGATAGCGCCTATTTCAGGTGATCTTTTAAAGAAATATATTAAACATGCAAAACGGTCTTGTAAACCTGTTTTAACTATTGAAGCCAAAGAAAAGATAAAAGATTTTTACCTTGAACTACGGGGGGAATATGACAGTGAAGATGCTATCGTATCCATCTTAGCAAGAAATTTAGATGCCTTAGTCCGATTAAGTGAAGCTCATGCGAAAATGGCTCTTCGAAGCGATGTTTTGAAAGAAGATGTTGAAGAGATTATAATATTATTCAAACGATATTTAAGAGATACGGGATATGACGAAACTACAGGTAAAATCGACATGGATCGAATATTTGTTGGTCAATCAAGAAGTATTTTAAATAAAACTGAGAAACTATTAGATCGCCTCAAGGAAATTTTCGAAGAAAATGGATGGAAGGCGTTAGAAAAGAAATCTATTATTCAAATTCTTGAATTAGAGGAATCTTTCGATAAGGAGTTTATAGAAAAGGCATTGAATGAATTTGTAAAGGAAGGAACGTTATATGAACCAAAAGTAAACTATATTAAGTTCACTAATCAAGAATAAAAAGATATTTATCTTTTCTTTTAAGTCATAGAAATAAACATTGAAATAAATTTTCTAAGAATTTAGTCTAATTGTTATATAATTAAACCAATTTATCTTTAAACTCAATTTCATTTTTACAACTGGAAAAAAATGTCTGAAACTATAACAAATTTACAGAAAGCAATCGAAGGAGAAACGAAGGCAAAAAACAAATATAATCTTTTCAGTCAAAAAGCAAAAGCGGAAGGATATGATAATTTAGCATATCTTTTCAGAGCAATTTCCTTAGCAGAACAAATTCATATAAATAATCATAGAAGAGCAATTTCCATTAGTGAAAAAAACGATGCTGTTGATGAAAGATTTGAGGAAATTGATATAACACAAATTTCAATAGACGTCAAAAATACAAGATTAAATCTAGAAAATGTTATTAAAGCAGAGATGGATGAATTTAAAAAGATGTATAAAAATTATATAAAAACGGCGGAAAAAGAAAATTTTGATGTTGCCAAACTTTCGTTCTCCTTGGCCCGAAAAGCAGAAAAACAACATGCTAAGGCATTTAAGGAATATTTAAAATATCTAAAGAAAGAAAAGAAGATCCTCTTCAAAAAAATTTACATTTGTCAAATCTGTGGAAATATAGAATTTGATAATCCTCCAGAAAATTGTCCTGTTTGTGACCATAGCCAGAAATTTTTCAAAGAAATAAATTTCTGATCACTTTATGGTTCCAAAAAGAGTCCAACAGTATACGAAATAATAAATGCAACGACTCCAATCAGAACCATTTCAAGACCTCCTTTCCAAGGTTTTTCACCTGTTATTCTCGTCTTTAATACCCCTGCAATAAAAAGCATAGAAAAGGATATAATAGAAGATAAGACCAATGAAAACATCCCAAAATTGAAAAAATATGGAAAAAGAGAAATTGAATTACCAAAAACAAAAGCTAAAAAAGTTATTAACGCCCCTATTATAGGATTTCCTGGTTCCTCCAACCCTAACTCACTTTTTGTTAGGAAATCTATCCATATTTTTTTGTTTGAAACTATTTTTTCCACAGATTTTTCAAGAAGATCTCCTTCAAAACTCATATCTTTAAAAATCTCCCTAACCTCTTCTTTTTCTTCATTTGGAAAAAGCTTTATTTCCGCTTCTTCTCGTTCAATTTCATTTTTAATATATGCTGCTTCGCTCTTCGAAGAAATATATTCTCCTAATCCCATACTGACAGACCCAGAAACCATCGCTGCTATTCCTGTTAAAATAACGAATGTATTCCCTCCCGTGGCTATAATAGTAGCCGCTGCAACCCCAACCAATAAAGTAAAAGTAGAAATTAGTCCATCATTAAATCCTAAAATAAAACTACGTATTTTCCCTCCTCCTTCAATATGTTCCTCATCGTTTAATTTCATTTTTCATTTTTTTCTTCTTTTGAATTATAGATTGAATTAATTAGATCTAAAAGATTTTTTAAATAGTTCTTTTAACCCCAATTCTTCGAGTTTTGGTATCCTGGGTTCTCCTGTCTTGGGATCCCAATTTCTAATCTTATAATAATTTTTCTTTAATTTTATGAATTTAGGACTTTTTCCTCGTATGATCCCTTCTTTTGTAGGATTCAATAAAACTTGTGGAATTTGATCATTTTTCTGCGTTAATCCCATTTTATTATTAAAAATTCTTTTAAGATTAAATATTCTCTCTCCAATCTTAAGAAATTCTTCTAAATTGAGTCTGGTCCCCATTATAGAATTATACAAGTTCAGATTATATTTAGGTGGAGGATTGCAAAATACACATAAAATTAAGCTTGAATAAATTGCCCTATAATCTTGAAGTTTTATAGTGGATTTTACTAATCCTATTTTATTTGAATGTACATTTGTTTTTTCAATTCCCAAATCAGTAAAATTAATACCATTTGACCTTCTAAGAACCTTATATACATCAGCAGAAGTATGACAAGGACCCCGAGGACTAAAAGTATAAGTTAATGCCATTCCAAAACATGAACGGATATCGTGATAGGGAACTTCCATATTATTTATGGTTGCTGCTAAATTCTTATCGAGATTAAAGTGAGAAACAACCCCTTGAGAACCATTTGCTAAAATATTCCCAATACCTTTTCTAAATGCTATTTTTTCAATTAATTTTAGCATTGCATTTTTATTCCCCCAATTTAATTTTAAACCATCAATATTACTTGAATCAAGATAATCTTCATTATATAACTTAAATAAAAAGCCTATCGCACTGCTTGTACTTATAGTATCTAATCCATACATATTGCACAATAGATTAGCAAGCTTTATTGATTCAAGATTATCATTTAAAATTAAAGATCCAAATCCAGCTATTGTTTCATATTCAGGACCTTCAGTAAGTATAGTTCCTTTATCATTCCTCAATTCAACGAGTTTTCCACATCCTATAGGACAATTATAACATGAATTA
>JARRLT010000235.1:0-4699 GCA_037386725.1 Promethearchaeota archaeon | reverse complement strand
TAAAAAGTATTCAGAAAGTCTGCAAATATTGAGACTAAAATTATTTATGGCATCGGATAAAGAATCAACACTTTCGTTTGTTGCTAAATCATCAATAGCCCTTGCTTTAACAATATCTGGATTAGAAAATAAACCCGAATAAAAAGCAGTAATTATAATAACAATAACAACCAAAAACGTCAAACTAATTCCATAAATCTTTCTATTTTTCAAATATATTCACCTACTAAAAGTATAAACATAATTTATATATAAATAATATTAAAACGTTCGGTAAAAACCAAAAAATTTCTAATTATATTGGTTATAAAAAATTTTTAATCAAAAAATTCAATTTTTAAAGATTGGAGAATTAAAATGAATGAACTAAAAAATCCAATTAATGAAACTATAGCACGTTCAATTGCTTTAGATACTGGAGGGACAATGAGTGATTCATTTATCATTGATGATCAAGGTCATTTTATTATAGGAAAAGCGCAAACTACACCCCATAAAGAATCGATTGGAATTTTAAACTCTATTAATGATGCCTTAGATGAATGGGGAACATCAATTAATGAAGCGGGTAAGGGAGTAAATGCTTTAGTATATTCTGGTACAGCTATGATAAATCGATTGTTAGAAAGAGAAGGTAATGATAATATAGGCGTCATTGTTAATGCGGGATTTGAAGATCTTCCTCGTTTAGGTAGAGCACTTCAATGTTGGATTTGGCTTGATTACGGGGGAAGACTTCATGCAAGAGAACATGAACACCCTAAACCCTTGGTTTCAAGAAACAAAATAAAAGGTGTCAGAGGGAGAATCAATTTTTGGGGAGAAGAAATAATTCCACTTTATAAAAATGAAGTTGAGCAAGCTGTAGAAAATCTATTAGATAAGGGAGTTGAAAGTATCTGTGTTTGCTTGTTATGTTCCTATATGAATCCTCGTCATGAAAAGTAAGTTGCAAGAATTGCTAAAAAAGTAATGAAAAAAAGAAATTTAAATATTCCAGTTATTTTATCTTCAGAACATAATCCAGTTAGAGGAGAAACTCCAAGATTAAATGCTCTCATTATAGAACAATATGCTGCTGAGCCATCAAGAAAACAACTGATAAATATTGCACAAAAGTTTCATAGCGAGGGAATTCCTGCACCTCTTAGAATTTTAACAGCTTATGGTGGAACTATGTCACCATATTCCAAATCTCTGATTCCTACTATGGTATCTGGTCCTATCGGTGGTATGATTGGTTCAAAATTTATTGCTGAAAAGTATGGTATCAAAAACCTTGTATCATCTGATGTAGGTGGGACCTCATTTGATGTTGGATTAACGATGGAAAAATATGTTCCAACGAAATGGGAGAGTTCCCTTGGAGGATTTATACTAAATATTCCGATGATAGCTTTGGATTCAATTGGAGCAGGTACAGGGATGTATGTAAGATATAATGATATTTCTGGAAGGCTTGAATTTGGTCCCGAAAGTGCTGGATATAGAATTGGAGCATGTAATGAACAGTCTGGTGTAAATAAGGTAACTATGACAGATTGTAGCTTAGTTCTTGGATATCTCAATCCTGAATACTTCCTTGGAGGACGTGTTCCATTAAATAAAGAACGAGCATATAAATATATCGAAGAACAATTAGCAATACCAATTCATGCTGATCCCTATGAAACTGCAAGAGGTGCATTAGATCTTATTGAAATTAATATGAAAAATCACCTTAATGGCATGATTCAAGGTCTAGGATTTAGATCTGAAAATTATGTACTCATGAGTTTTGGTGGTGGTGGTCCGCTTCATGTAGCAGGATATTCGAGAGGGCTAACCTTTCAGGATATAATGATACCAGAATGGGCTCCTGCATTCTCAGCATATGGATGTGCTTGCGCAGATCATTCGTACCGTCATGAAATCTCTGTTGATCTAGTAATTGATCCTGAAAAAGCTATGAGCGGATTTGTCGCTTCTATGCTAAGTTCAACTTGGAATGATCTAAAAAGTAAGATTACAGAAGAATTTAGAAAAGAAGGGAGAGACTACTCCCCTGCCCTCGAGTGGATATTGGGGTTACGACGAAATTCACTTGAACATTAACAAAGAAAAGATGTATGCCATAGATACCGTGGACGTAGTAACTCGATTTGTTCCTGTAGCTAAGATCTCGGAGAAGATTGGGCGTGATGCTGGTCAAGAAGTATTGATGGAAGGAAGGAAGGATTGTCAGTTATGGATTAACGGATTAGTGAAGGATTGCACAACGAATTTAGGTGGACTCTTTAGAACCAGAAGCTTTAAGCATGTTTTGCAGCAGAATTGCCTAACGCACGTAAAATGGATTGCTTTAAAGCACGTAAAGGCGTTCGCGGGATTATCCAAACAATCGAAAAAACCGGTTCCTAAAGAGTAGCGCTGGCTCTTAAAACGATTTTATGACTTCATCGATTCTAGGAGCGAGTCTGATGCGTATATTAAGTTAGAAGTGCTACGTAGAACAATAGAACGCTTGAATGGAAAGAAATTAAGAGAACTTCACACCGCTTTGAAGCAGTTGGAGTCTTGGTTGCCGAAAATTATAGCCCATCAACGGAACCCATTCATCCCGAACACCAGTAACCTATTAGAGTCGTATCATAAGAAATACACTTACTATCCGTCGTTTAAACGGAGCATGATGACGATGAGAGGAGCGCAACGAATCTTAGATTACCGCGTTTTTAGGCACAATTTTGGAAGATTTCCCGAGCACAAAGAGATGATTGAAGCGAAGTTCTAAGAATTTAAGGTCATTTTATCCGAATTGCCCGATAAAAGCGTCATGAGAGCTCAGCATCGACACTTTCAAGCAGAATTCAAGAAGCTTGACGCGTGGTATGGAAATTACCAAGAGATATTGGGTGAGTACTTCGCAATTTAAAAGAAAAGAAGGGTAGCGAAAGATTTAAACACTATCACTAAATTTTGTAACTACCCAAAAAAAGAAAAGTTAAAAAATTCAGTAATATCATGAAGATTGGAACATGATATGTTTCCAATTTATTGATAAATCCCAAATATCTTTAATTGTATCAGGATAATAATACCTTAAGGTATCGATTTTCAGCAAGATCTAAAATCGAAAGTAGATATTGTTTATTATGGTTCAGGATTAAACTAGAATGCTATTTTTAAAAATGCAAATTCACTTTTTCTATTCTAGTACAAAAAGTTTGTCAAAGATCGCTTCCATGTATCAAAATTTTACTATCTCTTTATAGTCTACCTATTTAAATATCCTAGAGTTCTTTATTCCATAATCGAAATCTAATTAAAAACCTAATGACATAAATATTAAAAAATTAGAAATCAATAGGTAAGAAGATGTTATTATTAAAAAATAGGTTAATTTTAATTTTTTTAATTATTTCACCAATAACACTTAGCAGCTTAATGGTCGCAGCAGTTGGATTCAATAAATCGAGCACAGTAGAAGCATTTAAGGAAGAAAATTCGGTATATTATAATGAATTAGATGTACAATCTATAGCTAGCGTAGACACAAAAAACTTCGTGGATTTGACTCTAAAATTAAAATGGAATGATTTTGAATTTAAGAATGTTCCCATCTATGGAGTTTTATACATCAATAGAAATGAAACCAAAGATTTCTATTATCATATTGAAAACCCGTTATATGGTTTCTTTATGACAATAGTAATTGCTGCTGAAATGACTTATATAGATATAGCGTTTGATGATGGAGATTCTCAATATTGTTATAATGGATTAACATCTAAAGGATATACGGTATTTGATCCCTATTTTAATCAGCTAATTGAAATTGTCCATTTAAACATTGAAAGAAATACTAAAGTAGATAATCTTGAGAATATGATACAATCATTGAAAGCTTTTCAATGCTCTAGTATTGGTTTTTACCAAAGCAACAAAGAAGATGAATTTGAAAATACTCGTACAATAACATTTACACAATATGGTGTAGCTCATGAATGTGCTGATTTTTCTACAGTTAATCTCGCGGAAGATTTACCAGATGACTATTGGGAGCCATATTCTGAAATAGATTATGGTATTTATAGGAGAACCCCCACAGAAGCTCAAGTAAAAAGTGATCTTCAATATTATAACAAAGATTATATCCCACAATATGTAAGAGACATTAAAGCTTATGCAGTATATGCACACAGCAATTCAGCATCAAATACTGATTGGTTAATCCGTGAATGGTGGGTTTGGGACTGGTGGCCATTTATAGGCCATTATGTCCGAGAATGGTTAACTCCAAGCGAGGTTTCTTCTTTGTGGTATTATATCTACAACGGATATGAAACACGTGTTTATCCGACGGATATGATAATTCATGCTACGGTTTGCTATGGTTATTCTGGTAGTGACGGTATCCCTCATATGGCAAAAGCTTTTGTAGATTATGAAGCCGCTGCCTATATAGGTGCTACTGTAGGTATACCAGGACTACATAACGACGAGTTTACTGGAGATTTTTGGTACGATTTATGCCAATCTGACAAAACAGTATATCAAGCAACACAAAGCTACATATCAACACACAATTATTATGACGATTACCCTACAATCCCAGAAAATTTAAATATTGATTGGGATTATGGTACTCATATTAAGATTTATGGAAGTACAAGTGTAAAATTGGATAATTAAATAATAAATTAGTAAATAATTTTTT
>JARRLT010000234.1:0-4125 GCA_037386725.1 Promethearchaeota archaeon | reverse complement strand
TTTAGAAAGAAATGATATTATATTAGAAATAGAAAACCAAAGAAAAGTTTCTGCTTATAGCAAAGTTTATTAAACCAACTAAATACTAAAATTTCAGAGGTGTGATTAAAATGAACAAGCAATCAAAATTAGATTTGTTAAAGCAAAAAGAGGTAGAACATAAAAATACTGCCTTGGAGTATTTCAAATTAGTAAGTATGGGGAAATTTAGGGAGGGATTAAATTTCTTTGCCCCCGATTGTAAAACACACAACCCTTTTGTGGCGGGGAGCATTGAAAAATTAACTGATGCAATGATTGAAGCAAGTAAAGATTTAGGTGCACAGAATGAGGAACCTGAATTTACTGTCAAACATGTTCTTGCCGAAGGAGACCTTATTGCTGTTCACACAGAACTTCTAAATTCTAAATCGAAGCCTAGTGAAGGGGGTTTAAGGCAGGTTCATCTATTTCGTTTTGAAGGGGACAAAATAGTTGAACCACCCTATCCCTCGGCATCGAGCAGGGCATCCTCGTCGGTGTCGGCGCCTCGCTGCTCTGGTTCATCGTCCGCAGCACCCGCCCCCACACCGCCCTGCTCGGTCGCCTGCCCGATGGCCGCCTCCTTGCTCTTGCCCAGGGCCGTCAGCATGGACAGGCTAAAGCTGACGTTGGCATAGTAGCGGCCACAGATGTTGCCCGAGAGCTGGTAGCCAAGGTAAATCCAACAATTCCTGCGGTCCCTGAAAATATCATCGTTCCTGGGATAAATCCAAAAACTATTGGATCCTTAGCTGAAAGATTTTTTGGTGTATTCGAATTATCTACGGGATCACCCGGATCGGTATTCGGGATATAAGTCGCATTTTCCAAGAAAATCGGTGTCGCACAGAAGTCTGAATCTAAATAGAGTTCGAAGTAATAATGTTTTGTAGGATCAATCTCTATTGATTTTGTGAAAATAACATATTCTATCTTTTCTGCTGGATTAAGAGAGAAGGTATCATTATAATTTCCCTCAATATACACCTTAACATATGCTTTAGTAAAATGAAGAGGGATTTTTGCCGAATCTATGATTAGTGACCCTCTAACTGTAAATGTATAGGAACTTCCATTCTGAATTGAAGAAGTATATTGTAATTCAATTGTGGTATTGAAAGAAATGGAGATATTCGTTTTAACCGAACTTCCATCATATAACACCAAGTGACCATGAAGTTCAGGATAATTTGAAGGAACTATGGGAATAAAGATTTCCTTTCGAAACGAATTATCTGGTTGGTGTTCAAGAACATAAGTACCGAGTTGTTCGCTTTCAAACTTGAGAATGGTGTAAGGGCCGAATTCTTCCAAAATTATGTTACATAAAGTAGCAGAGATGTTGAAGTTCGATCCCAGAGTGACCGAATTAGGAAAAGCTGGATTGATTCGTACTCGATCGTTTACCGCCATATCGGACAACCAGTAAAGGGCTCTTTGATCGATATAAGAGTGATCTGTAGTTTGGAATACTTCAGAAAGGGTTGGATTATACAGAGTTTTTATGAGGGGATGTGTAAGTTTAACATTAAATTCGATATCTAACCTCATCAGTGTTGAGAGCTTATAGGAATAATAGATACTTTTAAGATCGGTATAATCTATACTTGTTAGGAGAAATTGTCGGACCTTTTTGGATTTAAAATCATTCAAATCAAGTAAATTTAGAATATAGGCAGCATAGTAGGTATTTTCTATTAAATTTGCAGGTGTATCATCAATTATCGAATTCAAATATTGTTGGGTACCCGTTTCTATTACGTTTCTTGAAATATAGGTATATAACGCTTCGGAGTCGAAAGGAAGGTCTGAAAATTGAAGTCCTAAATAGTCAGAGAGTAATTTTATCGTTCTTACCGCATAATAGGTGTATTTCAAGAAAATATTCTCATTTTGAAGATTCAATGGCTTTGTCCTAAGATTGGTAGTAGGTAAAAATCCTCCAAAATTCGAATAACCTTCTTCTAAAAACTGAGAATCTATAATGTTGGTTAAGATATATGTGAGATTATGGAGCATTTCGAAGTCATCAAGCTTATCAAGTAAGTATAATGAATTCAGCGCTTCAAATGTAGATTTATGAGAAAATTTTAAATTTAAGTAAGAAGATTTTTCATGCTTACCTGAAGTAAAGTATTCAATAGGGGTTGATCTTAAGAATTCATAATTACCTTCTGTGTTTGTATATGCATAAAAGAAGCAGAGGCTATGATCCCCGTTCTCAAAATAAGCTTCTCGGATCTGATTATATAGTGTATTTGCGTCTAATTGGGAGATCTCATCATAAAGAGTAAACGATTTGGCTATTGAGTTGATTACTTCCATAGACATATAGTCTTCAGAAAGTAAGGAAAAACCGTTATATTGGAGAAATCTAAGGGTTCCTTGGGCCAATTCGTCTTTATCTAGCGGACTAAATTGGTTCATTAATCCTAAAATGTTAAGAGATCGTACAACTTGAAAGGTATCGATAAGTTCATGGTTACCTCTTTCATCCGTGGAAGCATCCCACATACCCCATTCATTGCGATTATTCAGTAAGAAATTAAGAGTTCCATAATAGTTATAGGAAACATAATTGGTTAGTTCAGCTAATTCCAACCCTATTGCCGATGATGGAATGTTGAGATATTCCGTATAATCATTAAGAATAGATGGTTTAAAGTAAAATTCGTCGGAATTATAAAGATACCCTAAAAAAGAATAGAAAGCGTCTTGATCTATGATGTTTTGATAACCAAATACTTGTAATCCCTTTAAACAATAATATGAAGAATGAAGATTTGGTTCGGAAATACCTTTTGATTTAAATGAATCATCCTTATCGTTGCGTAGGCCCCCGAATCTTGGATCGCTATCATCAGAAACTTGGAGAGACTTCAAAAAGTCCACAATTTCGAGTTTCTTCTCTGAAACACTATTCCAATCTTGTCCGAGCATATCCAATGTTATAAGTGCAAAATAGGTATTATCGGCTGTGGGGGTTTTGAAGTTTCCATTTAAGTCTTGATGGTATGGTAATCCGATAAATCCATGTTCTTCAGTATTATAGCAATCCCAAATAAAGTCCCTTGAAGCTTGAATATTTATGAGACTAAGATTATTGAGAATGTCTAAGGATAATAAAGCATAGCAATTCGTTTCCAATAACGTATGCAATGGATAATAGTCTTGGGAAAAATCGGTATCAAGAAAACGATCCGAATAGAGATCCGAGAATTCCCCTAAATTTTGATCATAGTGGTCCATAATGAATTCGGTAATTTGAGATTGATTCACTACGTCTAAACGGCCTATTGTGTTCAAAATGTAAAGTCCATAATAGGTGGCTCTTAAGGAGGGTTCATAACTCTGTTTAAAATAACCGTTCGCTTGGTATTGATCCACTTTACTTTGCCGCATCTCATCTATGATGTCTTGGTTATCGGGAGTGTCTTGATTTGGTTTTGGCTGGAGGGGTGAAGATTTGTATGAAATTTGTCCTATATTCGTGTTTGAAGTAATAATCGCACACAGGAATATGAGACCAAGAAAAATTATTAATTTTGATTTATTCATTTTTTTCTCAAATTTTTTAGTATATAAGATTAAACCATAAAATCAGTAAGTGTATATAAAGGAAAATTTAAGATGACTTTAAGAAAATAGATTTTTACTATCTTTTATGACTTTAAAATCTAAATCTAACCTTTCGAAAAATTTTGATAAAGTCACCTGTGTAATCTGTAATTCACGCGTTTTTAGAGCGGAAATCGGGTATTTTAGCCCACTTTATAAAACTTCGGTATGCCTTTTTTGTTGTAATAATTTTTCTAAACCTGAATTAAAACTCATGATGGGGCTCTTTTTTGCCTACGGGGGCTATTTCGGGAAGTTTCAGTTTCAAGGAAAATCAATGGAAGAAGTATGCTATGAATCATTCCTTCAACTAAAAAAATTAGGAAAAAAAGCAAAATTAAGGGAGATTAACATCCGAATTCTCCATCGACTCTTACTTCACGGTTTTACTCAAAAAGACTTTGTTAAATATCTGGATGAAATAACCTTCAAAATAAAAACTAATTAAATTTAAAATAATAATAATCCTTTTAACTAAAAACATTA
>JARRLT010000233.1:0-8050 GCA_037386725.1 Promethearchaeota archaeon | reverse complement strand
TTAACTAGAATTCATAAGAACCTAATGGAAAAGCGATGGTATATTAAGTGTCTTAAATTTGGATATTATACCCCACAGAATTATATTAACTCTAATTTATCATGTATCTTGTCTGTTTTGATTTGGAAGGCGTTTTTACCCCAGAGGTGTGGATAGCAGTCAGTGAGGCAACAAATATCGAGGAACTTAAGCTGACGACTAGAGATATATCAGATTATGACTTACTGATGAAAAATCGCATCAAGTTACTAAAAGAGAATCGAATTACGTTGAAAAATATTCAAGATATCATTTCAAACATGGATCTTCTTCAGGGAGCAAGAGATTTTTTAAATGATATTCGGAGTAAAGTTCAAGCAATTATTATAACCGATAGTTTTCTTGAATTTGTTAAACCATTTATGGAAAAGCTGAATGAACCTTTATGTTTTTGCCACGATCTTGAAATAGATGATGAAGGAATGATTAAAGATTATAGGATCCGAATTCCCGATATGAAACAAAAAACTATTCAAGCGCTAAACATGCTCAACTATGATATTATCGTAGCAGGTGATTCCTATAACGATATACCAATGTTGGCTGAAGCAAAATATGGGATTTTGTTCAGGCCTCCCCCAAAAGTTAGTGAAAAGTATCCCCAATTTCCAGTGATGCAAACTTATTCTGAATTAAAAGAACTCATTTTGAGTTATATAGGGACGTTTGATTGATATGTGGTTTAGTAAAACATTTAAGTAGAGAATTGGGTCATCAAGAAAGTTTTAAAATCATCATAGGTTTCCATTTCTTTTGGATTCGGAATTTCTGGCAGTTTTGAAATTTTTTGAAGGGATTTAGGAAGAGAAAGATTCTGGTTGATGAGTGTAAGAATTTCTTCTGAAAACTTCCCAGGATCAGCTGTTTCAAATACGATTGATTTTAATCCGCTATATTTTGGATTTGAATTTCGAAATTTTGCTTGACCAAGTTTATTATAAAATTATATATCCTAATTAATATTTTTATTTTTTTATTAAAAAATTGATCTATTAATCTATCTATTGAATTAATCTAAATTTTTTAAATCTAAATAATATGTCTTATTAACCAACGAAGAGCATCCATTATTTTATTATTTTCCCTCAAAATATTTAAAGAAGAATAGTGAATTGTAGTTTGACAGTTATTCAGATTAATCGAATTGATTGTATCATACACATTTTGAGCGAATACATCTTTTTTTTTACACCGATTAAGGAATGTTTATCTGAAGCATCAAAAATTATAATGAATCCTTGAGCTCCTTGTATGCATCCTCCGAGGTTATTACACAAAAAACAATCAAATTCTCTTTCATAACAATCGTTTGTTATAATTCTTAAATTATCTATAACAATTTCATAAATTTGAGAAGGTAAATCTCGATTTTCCTGTTTATAAAATTGTACCGATTCAAGGTTTTTTAAAAAGGTTGATTTTCCTACCCCCCTCGCACCAAAAATGAATATTTTTTTAAGATTTTTTTGAGAGTAAGAAGGTTTAAGTTTATCATTTCCTAGCAAAAGTTTCTTAAAATAATTATTAAATAGATTTAGGAATTTTTTTATAAATTCGTTAGATCCTAATTGAAGCATATTTTGATAATCCCCTTCTGTTTTCTTTACATGAAAAATCTCAGTTAATTGTTTTAATTTTTTAATTTCTGAGGCAAATTCTTTTAGAATTGGATCTTTTAAATCTAAATACTTAAAAACATCCACAATCTCATTTTTAAAATATGATGCTTTAATCATATAAGTAATCATAAGTAATTCTTTTCCACCTCGAGCAAGATCGGAATCCATAAAGAATACATGATTTATAGTTTGATACTTTCGAAACGCAAAAATGATTGTTCCCTCTTCTTCGTTAAACTCTAGTATCCTTTTTAAATTTGGGTGTTCAAATTCATCAAATTTTGATTCATTAGAGCAATAAAAAATACTAGGACCAATAATTGAATCGAAATAACTTAAACATAGGATTTCTTCAGCCGTCATATTATCATTATAAAATTGTATAAATATATGTTAGTTCTATATATTTTTTTAATATTAAAAAAATGTGTATAATCGGTTCTATTAAAAAAGACTTTTCATAGTTAATAAATATTTTATAATAAACAATATTTTTTATATTCTCTAATTAAATTTAACCATAGAATCCTAACTTTTTTGAAGTTAGGTTTTAAGTGTGCGATATATCTTAATAATTTCTAATTAAGTTATATTAAACAATCGAATTATTTTAAAAATAGTTTTGTATATATTATCTATAGAAATGAGGTTCAATAAATATGACTGAAGTAATAGAGAGACTTGCTCGACAAGTAAATGGGAAAAATGATTCACAAAATATTATGGCATTTACTTTAAGTACATGCCAATGGTGTAAAAAGGCGAAACGATATTTGAATAATAATGAAGTAAAATATAGGTATATTGATGTAGACACAATTGATCCTATGGAGAAAGCGAAAATATTAAATTATTTAAGAGAAAATTTTCCCGACCAAAGGATCAGTTACCCTTTTATCATATGTGATGGTGAAGCTATCGTTGGATATAATCCAAATAAATATGAGGAAGTGATGGGGAAATGAATTTAAATTCTAAGAAGGGAATGTTGGAGTATTGCAGAACAGTTAGTGAAAAAAATGATTGGATACTTCAAAAAGATGAACAAACCTTAAATGATCTCCTTGAAGGATTAGTCGAAAATAAAAAAAGATATGGATATCAATCTTGTCCATGTAGAATGGCCAGTGGTAAAAGACAATTAGATAGAGATATAATTTGTCCTTGTAATTATGCTCTCAATAATGATGTTCAAGAATATGGTTCATGTTACTGTAATTTATTTATGAAGAAAAATTTTTATGAAGGGCATAATCCCGGAGATTTTACACAAGTACCTGAGAATCGTTCTATTGAAAAAGAAAGAGCAACATTAGATTATATCAACGAACAGTTAAAATAAATCTTATTCTTTTATTTTTATTTCTCGTATTGTTTTATTAAAAAAAGGAAAGTTTCCTGTCATATTAGGTATAAAAATTTATATTTCTATTATTTCAGGTTGTGATTGTACTTTTTCATCTTTTTGATTAAACCTTTTTTTCGCAGCTTTTCTTAATGACCAAAATCCTATTACAGCAACAAGGGATAAAATACCAGTAAAATACCAAACCCAATTTGGACCAATATAATCCATAACTAATCCTGCGAGGATAATCCCAAAGGTACTAGGAATTGCCCATGTAAAGCCAAACATTGCCATATATCTCCCTCTCTTATCTTCAGGTGCAAAGTATGCTACGGCTGTCTGAGATACTGGACTAACAATCATTTCTCCAATTGTTATTATAATCATTGCAATAAAAAAGAGGTACACTTGAGAAACGAAACCATACATTCCAAACCCCACCAAATAGAAAAGTGAACCCAAAGCCATCATTTTCATTGGATCATATTTTGAGACTTTCCTTGCGATCCAAAATTGAAAAATGACAACCATTAAGGCATTCATACTCAATAGAAAACCAAAATATTGCGCTGGAAAACCATATTGATCACGTAAAAACACCGATAATGTAGAATTCAATTGCATATAAACTAGTGCCATTGCAATTGATACTAAGCAGAATAGTACAAATACCCCATCCTTTAAAACCTCTTTATATCCAATTATCGTTTTTAGGACAGAGTCTTCAGGTTTGTCTTGAGGTTTTTCTGGTTTAGTTTCAGGAATTACAAGAAAAACAATCACTGAAGTAACTAAACTACTTACAGCATCAGAAATAAATAATAGCATATAAGAGTGAGTTGCTAAAAATCCACCTAAGATTGGTCCAATGGTTGCTGATAAATTAAAGGCTACGCGCAAAATTCCAAAACCTTCACTTTGCTTTTCAGGAGGGAGTAGGTCTGCAACCATTGCTTGCCGGGCAGGACCTCCAAAATTTCCTATTAATCCTAATAATCCAGCAAGGATATAGAATATTAGAAGATTACTAACTAACCCCATAAAAATACTCCCAATTCCACTCACAATCAAACCGAATAAGATAATAAATCGTCTACCGTATTTATCTGCTAAAGCTCCTCCGATGACACCTCCAAAAATATTTCCAATTGAAAAAATGGAAAATAATATGCCAACCTCAACCATACCAACTCCAAAACGACTTGTTATATAAAGTGCAAAAAAAGGATATAATAGAAATGTTCCCAGCATATCAATAAACGTAGCAAGAGTTAATACCTTAAATGCAGCGGGATATGTATTAAAATTTCTTTTTACATTTGTTAACATTATTACTCATTCTAATCTATATATTATTTCAATAATTATATTTGACGATTATATAAAAATTAAACAATTAAGTCTTCAGAATCTTTTTACATTTTTTTAATGTTAGATTGAAATTTAAATTAGAAAATCCTTAGAAAAAAGAAACTTCTAACTCGGTTCTCTTTGAAAGAGTTTGTTTAATTATAATATTAGCTATTCTTAATTTGATAAAAAGTATCCTATTTAAAAATTTCATGAACTTCAATACTTTCTTCGAAGTGTTTTTCAATTTTATACTTGATTGTTCTATTTTAATTATATTCAATTTTAATATTGATTTTATTTTATAATCTGAATTTTTAAATATTTATTATTACGTAATAGATATATGGTTAAAGAAGATATTTCTTCTTTTTGAGATCTTGCTCCAATAATTCCTCTAATTCTTTTTTTCAACAATTTTTAATTTTGTTTTAGCTCCAATTTTATTAAATTTACTAAGACCAATTTCGAGATCTTTACCCGTAAGAGAGTTTACAATAGTAGCAGCTAAAATAGCCCAAGGACAGATTGAATTTTGTAATTCATCTGGTTTCATATAAGATCTAACTACTGAGGTTGAACAATTAATAGATTCAATTGTAAATTCATTATCAGAAATCCAATCAATAATGAGATTTTCTGCTAAACCAATTTCAGAAAATTTTTTCATTACCATTTCCATCGCTTCATTAAGATTTTTCTTTTTTAATTCTTCCATGTCTAAACCTATCCGTTCTGCATATCGCTCTAAAAATTGGTAAGTTTTTGGAAATACATATTTATACAATACCGGAGTACCGACTAGTTCCCCAACACTTCCTTCATAACCAAATGAAATACCATGTAAAATCATGGCCACACCATGTAATGATTTTTTTGCTCCCACGTTGCCATACTTCCTGTATTTAAAATACTTCGTAAGTAAATAAAGAATTATCCCAAAAAATATTGAAATAATTAAAGATATCCAATAATTTGGAATTAAAATTGGAGTTGGGATTCCACCAATAGGACTCACAAAAAAATAAAAATCAATTGTGGATGTAAAATAAGCTAGAGCCCAACCTCCAAATCCAAGAGTTGGGCCTAAATATTTTCCATATTTATATATGGTTTCTTTATAATACCTCGCAATTATAATTTTACAGGTAAATAAAATAAAGGCAATTAATCCTCCTAAAAGGGTATGAAAGAAGACGGTTGTTTGGAAAATTTCACTGAATCTCGTCGGATTGAGTCTTGGAATCGTAGCGAAAATAATACACAATACTGATAAAAGATAAAAAATCACCATACCTATCCGTCCAAAAAGTTTGTGAAATTTTACCTCCTTCAAAGTTAACTCATTTAAATCTCTAATATAGGAGATTCCTATCATAGAATTTACAACAGCAAAGCCAAATCCAAAAGTAGCTAGGTAAATCATAAACTGGTTGAGAAAAACCATAAATTGAAACGTAAGTTGATATATCACTTTAAATGCACTTTCTAAGAATTATTAATTATATTTATTTGAATTTTTAATTAAAAATACTTAAGATAGTTGTAAATTTAAAAGTATCACTAAAAATTAATAATTATAATGAAAAAGATTAAAATGCATAAGTTTAATTTTTTTAATTAAGAATTAAACATGTTTTGGTATATTTGGTACTCGCTTCTTTAAAATTGAAGGATCTAATTCTTAATTTTTTCTCTATTATTTCATTTTGAATTAAATGTTGAAAAATGTCATAAGTAAATAAAATTTAAAGTTGCTTTTTTGAATTTGATGAAAATTTAATTTTTTTAAAGCTTATCCTTATAAAATCCTTAACACTAATGATCTCAATGTACCAAAATAAACAATTAAGGTGATTTAAAGATTAACAAAGATCAAAATCAAGAAATCGCTTACTTTTCTATGGAAATAGCTTTGGAGAGTAGTGTTCCGATCTATTCTGGCGGTTTAGGTATTTTAGCGGGAGATGCACTTCGTTCTGCATCTGATATGAGTTTACCAATGGTTGCAGTTACTTTGACTTATGATGCGGGTTATTTTTACCAAGAAATAACACCTGAAGGGAACCAAGTTGAACATGAAATGGAATGGGATTTTAGTGATGATTTTGAAAGAATAGATGAAAGAATTCAATTGAATTTACAAGATAAAGTTATCAATGTCGAAGCATGGCGTTACAATCTCATTGGAAGAAATGGTCATATAATTCCAGTTATTTTACTTGATACGGATTTAGAAGATAATGAACCGTGGCAAAGAAAACTCACTCATGTTCTATATGATGCTGATAAATTCCAAAGAATTGTTCAGGAAATGATCTTAGGTATTGGCGGATATAGAATGTTAGAAAAATTAGGTTATAACAAAATTAAAACCTATCATTTAAATGAAGGGCACGCTGCTTTTCTAACACTCGAACTACTTAAAAAATATAAAGATATTAATCAAGCCAAGAAACATTGTGTTTTCACTACGCATACTCCAGTTAGGGCAGGACTTGAGGAATTTGAATATGATCTAGCAAAAGATGTATTTAGATCTTACTTACCAGAGAATATTAAAGACTACGCAGGTAACAATACTCTTAATATGACCATTCTTGCTTTAAACTTTAGTCATTATGTGAATGCTGTTTCGAAAAAGCACCTTGAAGTTACTGAAAAAATGTTTCCGAATTATAATGTTGACTCTATTACTAATGGGATCCATGTAGGATATTGGATATCTCCTTATATGAAAAATTTCTTTAACAATGAATTAGGAAGAGAATGGCATCATGATTTAACACGATTGGAAAATGCAGTAAATTTAGATAGCTATGAACTATGGAGGACACATAAAAAGGCTAAACAAAGACTACTTGAATATGAAAAATCTCATTCTTGGATATTGTTAAATGACGATCTCTTAACTATAGGATTTGCACGAAGATTTGCAGAATATAAACGACCTCTCTTAATTTTCTCTGAACTGGAAAGATTGGCTAAAATTATTAAGGGAAAAGCTCAATTAATATTTGCTGGAAAAGCTCATCCAGCAGATGTACAATCAAAGTCTCTTATCAAGAAAATATTTGATTTTAGCGATTATTTATGGAATTCCTACGAAATTGGAGTGGTGTTTCTGGAAAATTATGAAATCCAATTAGCAAAATTATTAATAAGTGGGGTTGATGTATGGTTAAATAATCCTAGAAGATATCTTGAAGCAAGTGGAACAAGTGGAATGAAAGCAGCATTGAATGGGGTTTTAAATTTTAGTATTTTGGACGGATGGTGGATAGAAGGATACAATCTTTCTAATAAAAAAGCAGGATGGTCTATTGGCCCTGAACCTTCTGATCCTAATGCTGAAAAAGTAGATGATAAAGCAGACGCGGAGGATCTATACCAAAAGTTAGAAAAAGAAATCATCCCTCTTTTTTACGAGAATCAAAACGAATGGAGAGAGAAAATGAAGCACTCTATTAAGTTGGGGGCATACTTCAATACGAATCGAATGATGGAAGAATATGCTTATAAATCTTATGATTTGAAAAAACAACCTTTATGGAAAAGCAATATATCATGACTTTAATCAAAATTTTCTAATATTTTTTAATTTCTTTTATTGTAATTAAATTTCATTTTTGATGAATTTCGATTGTTATCTCAGAATATCAAAATTTGGGGAAAGGGAACCTTTCAGTTCAAA
>JARRLT010000232.1:3591-7267 GCA_037386725.1 Promethearchaeota archaeon | reverse complement strand
AAAAAATATCGTCTTCTCTTAAAGCTAAAAACATTTAAATTAATAAATTTATTTTTCTTAAATTTATCAATGATTATATTATCTGTTTATTGTAAATTTTTAAACGCTAAATAATCTGATTACCAAATTATTAAAAATTCTGTACTTATATAAACTGAAAATGTCTGTATTTTATGTATATATATTAGAAACTACCTCCAAGTCAGGAAAAAGGACATATTATACTGGATATACCAAAAATTTACTTAAAAGAAGAACGGCCCATAAAAATGGAAATGGAGCAAAATATACTCGAGGGAAAAAAATTAGATTAAGATATTTCGAAACTTATTTCACTCAAAAGGAAGCTATGAGACGTGAACTTGAAATTAAATCATTTACCCATGAAGAAAAATCAAAATTAATTGAAAATTTTACAAATAGGCGATAAATTTGGGAATAAAAAATTATTTAGTGATATTAACGGGATTACCAGCGTCTGGAAAATCCACTCTTTCTAATCTATTAAAAAATCTCTTAGAGGAGAAAGAAAAATTCAAGATAAAGATTATAGATCCGGACAATATTAGGAAGAAATTAATGGGGAATGAATTTAAACCAGAATTAGAAAAAGAAGTGAGAAAAGCAAATCTCAAAAATGTGAGAAAATACTTAAAAGAAGGAGCTATCGTAATTTCAGATGATTTAAATTATTATACTAGTATGAGACATGATCTAAAGGAGATTGCAGAGGATTTAAATCTTCCCTATTATATCATTTTTATTAGTACACCTATGGCAATTTGTATTGAATGGAGTGACATAATGGGAGGGCAAGTTCTCATGAGATACCCCGAAAATTTGGATATTGCAGATAATATGGTCCAACAAATACAAATCTCCCATAATTTCACTGAATCTTATATTATTAATGAGGAAAAAGAATGGAATTCAATCTCTTTTTACAATGAAGATAAAGAACTAATTATAGTCTTAGTATTAGATAAATATGATGATGGTACAGATTTCATCCCTATTTTAGAGGAATTCAACAAGCAAGTTGATTCATTCGATACAGAAATAAATGGCAAAGATCTTAAAAAAAGATTGAAAGAATTGTTTAATTTCAGTTTTAATGTATTTAGAACTCGAGATGAAGTCATCTCTAAATTAAGTAATGAAGTAGCTCAACTAAAAACAAGACAATATGATTATCATAAGAAATTTGAGAGAATTATCGATTCAAATCACTTACCCGTTAAAGCAAAACTTCAATTTCTCTTAAGTATTAATGAATATCTTACAATTGAGGAAATTGAGGAAAAAATTGATACAAGTAGAAATTGGCTAAAAAATGTTATTGAAACACTAGTTAAAAATGATATAATTGGGTATAATCCCGAAAAAGATGCATACTTCTTAATAGTTTAACCATCTTTATTTTTGCTTCTAAGTTATTCTAGAGATGATATAGGTTTGGAATATTGATTATAAATAGTCTTTTAAAATTAATATTTCTTAATCAAAACTCTTAATAAATTCATCAGATTGTATATTTTTATGAAAAGGATCGAAATCAATGTTTACGGACGAGTACAAGGGGTTTTCTTTCGCTATAATACAAGAAAAATTGCAGGGGAATTGGGATTAAAGGGATACGTGAGAAATATGAGTGATGGGTCAGTTCATATAACAGCTGAAGGACCTAAGGAAAAATTAGAAGAATTACTTAAATTTGCGAAAAAGGGACCAAGTTATGCTAGAGTAGATAAAATAGAATATGAGTATAAAGAATCTAAAGGTGAATTTAAGGATTTTGGATATCAATTTTAAAACTATTTGAATCTTTTTCATTCACTATTCTCCATTCTTCTTTTTTTCAGAATAATATCTAGATATTACTCATTTTCAAAAATTTGCTATTTTTTAATTTCTATATGCCTTCAATTTTCAAAAAGAGAAATAGATATCTCAGATCATTTAACGTTCTTAATCATCAAGGGAAATACAAAGGTCCCCTTATCGTTCGGGTTTATGGGATGTTAAATAAACTAAATTTCGTAAAGGAAAATCGATATATATTATGTAATTTTATTGACCAAAACAGTGATATCTTTGATCTTAAGGAAGATATATATATCTCAAACAATAATCAAACCTTAAATCAATTATTCTTATTAGCATATAATAAGGCAAAGAAACATGAGTTATTAGATGTATTGTATGAAGACTATATGAATTCAGTTAAAGCGATTTTTAACAAAAAAGATACTAGTAGATAATAAAGATCTATCCTTTTAGAATAAAACTAACTAAAATAAAATATTTCATTACAAAAAGATTAAATCTTCGGATTCTTTTATAAAGGTTAATTTAAACATTAAATTGAAACTGAATTAAATCGTAATACAATACTAATCAATAAAATTAAAATTTAATAATTAAAAATAATTTAACCTTGAGAGATCTCATTCATTATTTTCTCAACCAATTCCTTAAACGCGTCTTCAACGTGTTCTCCTGTTTTAGCTGATGTAATTAAAAATTTCATATGATTTTTTTCCGCAAATTCTTTTCCTTCTTGTTCCGAAACACTAATTCTATCTTCTAAATCTGATTTATTTCCGATTAGAACTAAAGGTTGTTCTCCACGAGAATTTTTCCATGATTCTAACCATCCCCTAAGCTTATCAAAAGTGCTCCTATCAGTAACATCATAAACAATAAGCGCTCCATTTGCACCCTCTAAATAAAGGGTCCGAAGCGATTTAAAGCTTTCCTGGCCTCCGAGATCCCATAGTTGTACTGAAATATTTCCATATTTTTCAAAATTGAGATCCTTTTTCATTAAATTAACACCTAATGTGGCCTTATAACTTTGTCTAAACTCATTTTCAATAAATCTATGGACTAACGAGGTTTTTCCTACATTAGCTTCTCCCAATAGGCATAATTTAAGGATATATTTTGTGTCCAACTTACATCTACCAAATTTTAGTAAATTAGGTAACTAAATTTAAAAGTTGTTTTGCTATTTTCTTTATAATAAAATTCTTACTTTTAATAGTTTTGTTTTGTTTTTATCAAATTGGATTATCATAATTATCAGCAATTTAAATTTTCTAATTCTTCAAATCCTAATTATTAATTAGGAAATATAAATTTCTATATTTCGAAATGTAGGAGTATATAAAAATAAGGTATGAATTCTTTAATCCTTTTGAAATACTATCATAAATTCACAGAAGTCTTCACCTGTTTGCAAACTACAATTCAACTCTTGAGCAAAACAGTGGATATCACTCATATTCTCTACTATTCCGGCAAGTAAACCTGCTTCAAAAGAACAAAATGCACCTTTTGTTTTAATTCCTTTTCCTATAAGGTCCTTGATTGAAGAATGATTTTTAAGTTTTAATTGAATTATTTCATCTGAGCTAGAAGTGATTTCTACTTCTCCTATATTATAATCCTTAATTATCTGTTTTAAAGCATCAGAGATTTTTTCTTCTTCTTTAACTCGTTTTACCCTAAGGATTGAACCCAGTTCATGCCCTATAAAATAATAGATGGCCTCCAACTGTTGTCCTAATGCATATAATGCTCCAGTCTTTAAATCACCGATGGGTTTTCCTCTCTTCAAGAAATCTCTCATCTGTTGCATTATCTTGGTTAATAAAGATCGGTCCATTTTTCT
>JARRLT010000232.1:0-3501 GCA_037386725.1 Promethearchaeota archaeon | reverse complement strand
ATATTTATCTTGTCTATTCTTAATCTTTTCCCGAACATTGAGAGGTTAATTCGTTTTAGTTTATCTTCCACAGGTCTACAAGGCATACAATGCTGGGAAGAAAAGAAAAGTATCTTTGGATAATCCTCTGTATAGTCTCCATCCATCTTCAAAATTTTTAGTTATTTATCTTTATATTTATTGTATAAATCCTTAATAATTGACTGAAATCCCTTATAGACTCCAGTACCGGTTTTTGCTGATGTATTGTGATAATCCAAAAAGTGTCGTTGTTTTACAATTTTATTGGCTTTTCCCCTGTTTAAGTCATCTTCCGTCACTAAATCTAACTTATTCCCAAATAACACAATTGGGATGTCTCCACAATACTTTTTAATATCCTCGTGCCATTCTATAATATGCTCAAAGCTCTTAGAATCTGTATGGGAATAAACGATTATTGCTGCTTTACTTCCTTTATAGAATGTAGGACGCATGAAGGAGAACGAAGCTTGTCCTGCTATGTCCCAAAAAAATAATTTACAGTTATTTCCCTCAATGTTTTGATCATATTTCGAAAACTGAGCTCCTAATGTTTTAATATATTCCTTTCTAAAACTTCCTTGAGTATATTTTTTTATTAAGCTAGTTTTCCCTACCTCTGGATCCCCCACAACCGTTATCTTAAACACAAATCCTTTTTCTTCGCTTTTACTCATCTAATCACTTTCTATTACTTGAATAATTGTTATTATTTCTTATCAATGCATACTCGTCTTCGACTAAATTATAATAATATTTTGTTAGTAATAATTATAAAATTATATATTATAATTCTTTTTAATTTTTAGATCAATTTCTTATTGAAGTGAATTTCCTCTAGGTTAAAAGAAGGATTTTTTAAATAATTAAGATAAATTTGAGCAGTTGGTTATGGCTATTATATTGATAAAGTTTTTAATTTATTAATTGTAATCATTTAATTTTGTTTTATAATTCAATGTGTCGACTTAATAAAAGAAAAAATCATATATATCTAATATTTTATTCCTTTTTTATTAGTTTAAGAGAAAAAAATCTATTTGAATTAGAGAGGAATTTAAATAATTAGAATTCAAAAGATCTTAAAATATTTTTAAATAATTATATGACTCCTCACCATTTTAGATTCCTTTATGAAGAAAAAAGGAATTATTTAAAAAATCCTAATTTTTGGGTAAAGTTAATCGCTGATAAATATTATCTATGTAATTTTATCTTTTCATCCTTTAAAAGTAGGGTAAATGATAATCAATGTATAGAAATCAAAATTAATAAAGAAAAAATTCATGCTTTTTTAGATTCAGGAGGTTTCATAAACTTAATTTCTCCTCAAATCTTAAAAAAACATTTTCCAGATAAAGAGCAGAGTATAGTTTATTATTCGGGGGTTTCAAATCGTTTAGAAAAAGGATATGCTGTAAAGAGTATACCATTTGAATGTAAGGGATATGAGTATTATGGGGATTTCCTTCTTTTGGAAAATATTAAACAAATTTTTAAAACAGATATTGTTCTTGGTATTTCTTCTATTAACCAAATTTTAACGAAATTATATGGTTTTACTTTTAATAACATATTTCAAAATAAAGGAAATAGGGAATTTTTAAATTTGCTATCAAATAAGGAGGTTGGAATATACTTTGTTGGAGGATTTTCAGATAAATTAAATGAGCAAAAAAATAAGTATTCTGAATTATTAAATAGAAATCCTCTTAATATCGAATTATTTATTGACTTGCTAGAACAGGAGTTTCGAGAATTAGATCCAGAAAAATATGCTGATCTTGCACCAACAGTGTTAAGGCAGGATATCAGTCATATAATTAAAGGTTCAAAGGATTTTCTTAAAGATATTTTAAGAAAGTTTTCTAATCCCAATGATAAGAAAAGGTATTATCCAAATTATAAATTTTCTATAAAAAGACTTGAAGGTTTCAAGAAAAGATTAATAAGAAAATTGGGAAAGCAACCTAAAGGGATTTTTGATTTAATTGAATATTATCAAGAATCAAATCATAATCTTAAATTGACTCCAAGGCAGCAATACCATATTTATAATCCAAATCTTGATGAATTTTATTTTCATCATATAAATACCAAAGAGAAAGCATATCTCTTAGGATTTTTACTGGCAGATGGTTGGTTTGGAAGTTATGAAAATGATTTAGATACTGTAATAGGTTTTGGAGTACCAGGAGAACAACTAGATGGTTTATACCATTTTTGTAGCGCAATTGGGTTAAATAAAAATAAAATTTCTAAAGATCGAGATTCGAATTATTATCGAATAAAATTCGGTTGCAGACCTATGAAAGAACGTTTTATAGAATTCGGATTTAAAGATTATAAACAAGGAAAAGATTTTCCATTTGCTTCCACATTAAGTAAACCTTTATATAGAGCATTTCTCTTAGGTTTCTTTGATGGTGAGGGGCGAGTTGGCACAAGTAAGATCACAAATACAAATTATCAATTTTTAAGTCAAATAAAAAAGGATTTTAAAATTGATTCTGAAATTAAACTCAGAAAAGGAACTGAAAACGTCTATGATTTATTTTTAGGAGCTGGTTTATTTAATAGATTATTAGACAATTATAAAGACAGTCTTAAAATAAAGAGAAAAAAATTATCAGAAAATCTTGAGATTTATGATCGCATAAAAGATTTAGAGTTAGTCAATACATTCTTGACAAACTATGTAAAAAATGGGGGATTCCTGGTAAGGGAAGTAGTTATAAGTGGAATTCTGAAAATTTAGAAGTAGCAAAAGAATTCTTAGAGGATTTTTTAAATGAAGAAGTAAATTAATAAATCAATGCTATATTCAATTATGAATCTTCAATAATAAATAAATAATATATTTTTACCTCTAATAAAATTTCACAATTTTTCTTTAATTATTTATATCGCTTTAGATTGTTTAACCCTAAATTTAAAATGGTTTGGATAGAATCTTTAATTTAGAGATTCACTTAAATATTCATTTTATACATTCTTGAAATTTTTAGGGAAGATTCTTTAGTTCTTACATTATTAATTATAAATTTAAAAAATATAATCTAATATCTTTTTTTGCCTTTGATTACTATTTTGGGAGACCAAATTATTATAATAATTTCTTTTCTTGATTAGCATTCGAGTTTTATACGAGTTTTTTCTTTTAATTTCTCTTAACATCGAATTGATCATTAGATTCGGATTACTCTCAAAATGTAAAAGATTTAATATAACTTCCTCCCATGAAAATTGAAGATTATTATTTTTAGCATCATATAAGATTTTGTTTATAATCTTTAAGAGTAAAACTAATTTCCTTAAGTAATCTTTGTCATTTAGGTCGATATTACGGATTTCATTGCAATTTATTCTTAAATTTCTTGTAAAATCTTCTAAATTTAATTTCAATTCTTCTATATTTTTGTTTTTAAACTTATGTATAAAAATATCCATTACACATGAAGAATTGTTATTTTCTTCGGG
>JARRLT010000231.1:0-4600 GCA_037386725.1 Promethearchaeota archaeon | reverse complement strand
AAAAAAATTAAACTTTTCAAGAAGGAAGGAAAAAAATGAGCACTAACGATTACAGGTTTATAAAGTTTTTTGATGATTTAAGATCTATAGATGTTCCGATCGTAGGGGGGAAAAATGCCTCATTGGGAGAATTGTTAAGCTTTGGGATCCCTGTACCGTTAGGATTTGCTGTAATGGCCAATGCTTATGATTATATTTTAGAAAGTAATGATATTCTTTATAATAATGAATTAATCTCTTTAAAAAAGTATATCAGGACACAAATTAATAAATTTTCTGAAGAATTACAAAAAGAAGATATTAAATCAATTCAAATTGTAGATAAAATTTGCGCTAATATTCGTAGTCATATTGAACAAGCTAATGTACCTGATAGTTTAAGAGATGAGATTCTAAGTGCATATAAAATTCTTTTAGACCGGATTGGTGAAGATACAACATTTGCAGTGAGAAGTTCTGCGACTGCAGAAGACCTTCCTGACGCTTCTTTTGCTGGACAACAAGATACTCATTTAAATATTAGCGGAGAAAATGAAATTGTTGATTATATATTAAAAGATATGGCTTCTGTTTTTACAACTCGAGCAACTGCTTATCGAGAGCGAGCTGGATTTGATCATTTTTCTGTAAAGTTAAGTGTGGGGGTACAAGAGATGGCTGGTGGATTAAATGGAGTAAAATCTTCTGGAGTAATGTTTACTGAGGATCCTGATTCTGGAAATTCTAATGTGATATTGATTAGAGGAACATGGGGACTAGGTGAATTAATTGTACAAGGAGTTGAAAAAGGCGATGAATTTTTAGTATTCAAGCATAATCCGAATGATATGAAAATTATATCGAAAACATACGCAAAAAAACTTCATACGATGATATTCGATTTAGAAAAGCAAGGAACAATAGTAGAAAAAGTTCCTGAAGATAAGCAGAGACAATTTTGTCTTACAGAAAAACAAGTATTGACATTAGCTAATTATGCTCAAAAAATACGTGAACATTATGGAAAACGGATGGATATTGAATGGGCTTTAGGTAATAATGAAAGAATCTATATTGTCCAAGCTCGTCCAGAGACAGTTCATAGCCAAAAAGGAGATAAAGAAGAGATTTATTATTTATTGGAAGATCTGAATGATTTAATTAATCAAGGATATCTAATTGAAAATTCTGGAACTGCAATAGGACGTCGCATAGGATACGGAAAAGTTAAAATTATTGAATCAATTAATAATGCACATTTATTGGAAGAAGGAGATATTTTAATTACAGAGGAAACAAACCCTGATTGGACCTCTTATATGCAAAATCTAGGTGGTGTAATAACTGAAAAAGGGGGCCCCACAAGTCATGCGGCAATTGTTTCCCGAGAATTAAATATCGCAGCAATCGTCGGAGCGGATGATATAGTTGAAATTATGAAAGAAAAGCAAAGAGAAGGAATAAAAAATGTTACAATTGATTGTAGTGAGGGTACTCCTAGGATTTGGATTAAAGAAATTGAATATGATTTCGATTCAATTGAATTTTCTCAATTACCCTTAACCAAAACTCAAGTTCTGGTAAATTTAGGAATACCAAAAGGGGCATTATCTTCAGGAAAATATCCAGATGGAACTGGATTAGCTCGACTTGAATTTATAATTAACGATGAGATACAAATTCATCCAAATGCATTAATTGACTATGAATCATTACAAATGAGATATGATATTTTTTTAGAACAAAGAAAGAAAATCGAACAAATTAAAAAAACTGATCTTCATTATAAAGATCCATTCAATATTGAAATTCGGCAACTAAAATCTACCTTAGATAAAATTAGAGACCTTACATATGGCTATGAGAATAAGGAGGAATTTTATGTAGAAAAACTAGCGGAAGGCATTTCTACAATAGCCGCAGGAGTTTGGAAAGAATTACCTAATGGGGAAATTGCGTCTTGTATAGTTCGATTATCCGACTTTAAAACAAATGAATATGAGAATTTAATTGGGGGTTGGATATATGAAACTGATGAACATAATCCTATGTTAGGATTTCGCGGAGCGTCAAGGTATGTATCCCAAGATTTTCAAAATGCTTTCATTCTTGAATTAAAGGCAATTAAAATGGCTCGGGAATGGGGGTTGACTAATATAATTCCAATGATTCCTTTCTGTCGTTCAATTTCTGAGGCTGCTGATATTATTAAAATTATGGAAAAAGAAGATTTGAAGAGTGGTATCAATGGATTAAAAATTTTTTGTATGGCCGAAATTCCATCAAATATCTTTCTGGCTGATTTATTTTGTGATTATTTTGATGGTTTTAGTATAGGCTCTAATGATTTAACTCAACTAATTTATGGTGCTGGAAGAGATAATGAAAAGCTAATTCCACTGGCAGAAAATTTTGGATATACTGCAAATAGCGAGGCTATTAAAAGAGCTGTTAAGCAATTAATTAAAGTTGCACATGAAAAGGATAGAAAGGTTGGAATTTGTGGACAAGCCCCATCGGACTATCCTGATTTTCTAAGATTCTTAGTTAGAGAAGGAATTGATTCGATTTCCTTAAATTTTGATACTTTTGCCAAGGGGAGAATAAATACGTGGCGAACTGAAATTATTGAGCAAAAGCTTTCAGATGATCACAAAAATGATTCTTATAACTTCTTAAATGAGTGTGATAATTTAATTGAACGTATACGTATTCCCCGAGGAAAATTGCATAATTTAGTTCGGAGAAAAAGAAAAAGAGTGGAAGATAATTTAATAGAATCAATTGAGAGATTAGATAAAGTTTTTGAAGATCTACAAGTAATTTCAAATGAATTTATAAAAGATATCTCTAGCGGGATTAAAGATTTTAATGAATTCTTTTCTAATTATAAAAATAAATTAGAAAAATATAATGAAACTGTCCCCGAAATTCAAAAAAGTGTTAGGAAGTTTGGTATCTTTTGAAAATATCTATACGTTATATTCTTTTTTCTGAATTATTATATAAATCAGTTTTTTAATTACTGCTCTTATTTCAAATTCAAAATCTTTATCAGCTTTATCAGGGATATGAATAAAAATCACGGGATATTTATCATTTGAATAAATTTGAGCCCAAAAATAAATGTAATTGCATATATAAAAACCAGGATATCGTGAAACTTGAATTTTTATTTTCATTGATATTCTCTCTAATTCATAGAGAATATTCTCAACATCTATTTTTGTTGATTTTAAAAAAGGTTTGCCTAACTTAATAAATCCAAATTTAAATTTTCCATGAATATCGAGTCCAAATTTCCAGTTATAACTGAATTTTTCGATTGAAATTTTACTTTTCGAGTGGATTCCTAACAAAATACAAAAATTAGGTCTTTTCTTAGTAATATTTAACACTTTTTTATATTGAGTTAAACTCTGATCCCAACTTACAGGTAGAATTTTTTTGACGATCTGTTGTTCTGCTATTATATTAGGCAGTTTATTAACTATAACTTGACTTAAATTTCGATTGTAAGAACTAAAAGGTAGGAAACCTGTAACCAAAATCATAGAAAGTTTTGATAATTTTATTTTTAAGTTAAGATTTATCTTCTTTAATTAAAAAGTTTGATACATATTTCATATAATATTCTTTAAATAAACTAATTCATAATATCTAAGGCTAATTTTAATACATAAAACTTGAGGGAATTCATTATGTCTAAGAATAGTGAAATTACAGAAAAAGAGAAGAAAACCTTTCAGAATGTTGAAATATTATTAAATGCTCTAATAAATGACCGAGCTGTACCACGAAATATAAAGCGTATTGCTCAGAAGTGTATTGATGAAATGAAAAAGGATGAGGAAACACCTGGTGTAATAGCTAGCAATGCCATGTATTACCTAGGAGATGTAACAAATGATCCAAATCTTCCGTTTCATTCTAGAACAACACTATATCGAATTATATCCTTATTAGAAACTGTTAAGGATTAAGAATCTTCTTTCTATCTTAAAAGTAAAATTTAAAAAAGGGAGGGTGGTCTAGCTTGGTAAGAACACAAAGATTATTGTGTTCCTGGATTGATTCTTGGTTCGGAACTAAGATATCGAGGGTTCAAACTTTCTATAAGCTTCTTCTAGAAGGAACAAATCCCTCCTCTCCCATATAATTCTTTAAAAAAACTCTCAAGAAGGTTTAACAAGATAAACTGAAAGAAACCAATATATTTAAACCAAAACGTTGGGAAAGAGCTGTTTTACCAGTTCCAATCTTTCCCATAATTAAAGCACGTTGAGTCATTTTTCCTGGATGTTCAATCGCAAAACGGAAAAACTGGTTTAAAAGATTAAGTTCAAGCTTTCTATGCAAAAGGGTTGATGGAACAAAGTTGATATCAAGTTTACTTTCATCTTTGAAAACGCTGGAATAACGGGGCATGTTTTGAACCTTTAGATTTTTAAAAAACAGTTATGGTTTTTGTCTCTTAAAAAGAATACTGAGGTCCCAGAATAGTGAAAATATAACGATTTGATTGCAAAATAAATTGATAATACACCGTTAATTCAGCATTGATTGCAGCAAATTAAAAAGATATTATCGAAATTCGCAAGTTATCAATTAAATTACTAAA
>JARRLT010000230.1:0-9192 GCA_037386725.1 Promethearchaeota archaeon | reverse complement strand
GATCATTTAAATATTCTATATCCATCTTTGATTTTGAATAAAATTCATAGATTAAAAGGAAAAGATTATAAATCTCTTTCAAATTAATATAACTATATATAGGTTATTGATCAAAATGGAAGAATATAACTGTGAAATTCTAATTATTGGAGCTGGTCCAGCGGGATTGAATGCTGCAGTTTATACTAGTCGAGCTGGAAGAGATACAATCGTGTTAAGTGGGAAAGAAGAATCCGCTTTAGGTAGAGCTAAAGAAATTAAAAATTGGATTGGTGAAGAGGATATTTCTGGTAGAGATTTGCTTGAAAAGTTTAAAAGTCACGCATCTTCCCTTGAAAATGTTAGAGTTATTGAGGGTGATGTTATCTCGCTAATGCTAGGTTTGGGAAAAAATATGGTATCAACTAGAACTGCAAATATTTCTGCTGATGCAATAATAATTGCAACAGGTAGAGGTCATCGAAAAGAAGTGATAAAGGGTGAAGAAAATTTAATAGGATATGGTGTTTCTTATTGTGCATTATGTGATGGGCCATTATATAAGGAAAAAGAGGTATATTTATATGGTTCAGATGAAGAAGTAGTCGAAGATGGACTAACTTTACAACAAATGGGTTGTTTGGTAAATATAATCACTCCTCTAAACAAAGATGAAGTTCCCGAAGATTTTCAAGAATTAGAGGGTTCAGATATCAACGTTAATTTTGCAATGAAAATAATTGAGGCAATTCCTAATTCAGATGTAGACGCTTTATTTATATTTTCTCATATTCCATCTAATTCGATTTTTAAAAAAGCGGGAGTAGAACTTGATGAGAAAGGAAATATTAAAGTTGATGAAGAACAAAAAACCAATTTAAAAGGTGTTTATGCAGCAGGCGATGTTACTGGAGGGTTATATCAAATTGTTTTTTCCGCCGCTGAAGGAGCACGAGCTGGAATTAACGCTGCTAAGTATGTACGACATTTAGAAAAAAGTTAGGATTTTCTACTAATCAATCTCTTTTTTTAAATTCTTTATAATATTAATATCCAGATATTACACGGTTTTTGTAATACCCGAATAATACTAGTGAATATATGGATGACTTAAAAATATCTGATTTTATTGATGATTTTTTAATAGCTAAGGAAATTGAGGAAGGGTGCAGACCTTCAACTATTAGAGCATATAGATATGATATTAAGAAATTTATGAAAATTGCTGGAGATCTAAAAGTAAATTCTCCTGTAGTAAGACAAAGAGTCAGAATTTTTCTTAAAAAATTAAAAGATAAAGGATATACAAAAAAAGGAATTAGTAGAAAAATCGCAACACTTCGTTCATTCTTCAAATTTCTCACCCTAAATGAATATGTTGAAAAGAATCCAATGAGTACAATCAAAACACCTAAAATTAGAATTGAAGAAAGTCTTCCTAAATTTTTGGATCTATCTGAAATTAAGAAGATAATGAATGAATTGCAAAGCGGAAAAAAGTTCAACACTAAAAAGAGCAATAGATATTATCTAATCATCAGAATATTATATGCAACCATGGCTCGTGTGAGTGAATTATGTAATATTCGTATTAAAGATGTAAATTTTAAAAAAGGTTACATTAGATTAAGAGGAAAAGGGAATAAGGAACGATATGTTCCAGTTGATTCCAAAACATTAATAATCATTAAAAAATCATTGGAAGATCGCTTAATTTATGAACCAGATGACTTTTTAATCGTAAATACTAGAAATGAACAACTAACTCCTAGAGTAGTACAAAATGATATTCAAATAATAAAGGACAAATGTAACTTTCCAGATTCAAAGGTTATAACGCCCCATATTTTTAGACACACTGGAGCCACCCACTTAAGGCGATCTGGCATGGATATAAGTGAATTACAAGACATTTTAGGCCATAGTTCTCCAAATACTAATTTTTATTATACTGCTTAATCTAGAAATTAATAACCCATAAATATTCGAAAATTTTACTTTACACATCTCATTAATTATAATATAATCTGTTGAATTTAAATTTCGTGAATCTAAAAATGGATGAGGATGAATTTAGAGCCCAATTCTCCAAGAAATCAGTCTTTAACCGAGCTAGCTCTTTAGATTTAAGTTTTGTGCCGCAAAAATTATACTGTCGCGATAAAACAATAAATGAGTTAATATTCAACTTTAGACGAATAATTGAAGAAGATCAACAACCATCAATTAATGTTGCGTTATTAGGAGAGGGGGGCGTTGGAAAGACTGTTACTGCTAGATATTTTGGGAGAAATTTTGAAACAATTGCTTTGGAAAAAGATGTTAAAATTTTTGTAGAATATTATAATTGTATCAACTTTCGTTCTAAAAGTAAAATAATTCGAGAATTACTTGCAAAATATACTCATGGTTCAGGAAGAGGATTTAGTGATGATGAAGCAATCAAACTTATTTTAACAAAACTTATTCGAGATAAAGGATACATGCTTCTTATTATTGATGAGGTACATATGTTGAATTCTAATGAAATTCTCGCATTTTTAGACATCGCAGAAACATTTGGTCATCAGAACGCAAAACTTTCAATTTTACTCATATCACGAATTAAAGATTGGATGAGAATTGAAACAGAAAGAATACTTAGCAGATTAAACACTAAGATAAAATTAGAACCTTACAATTTTGAACAGTCTATGAAAATTTTAAAATATCGCAGTGAATTGGCTTTTAAAGAAACCGTAGTAAGTGACGATATTTTAAACATGATTAGTCAGATTGTTGTGGAACATAATAATATGAGGCACGGAATTGAAATTCTAAGGCGATGTGGTCTCTATGCAGATAAAGAAGGATTTGATTATATTACAGCAGATATGGTTCGTGAATCCTCAAATGAAGTATATCCTACCTTTAGAGGAGATGTTGTTGATAAATTAAACGATCATGAATTATTTGCTCTTTATGGGATCGCAAATTCATTACTTACCAGTGATGAACCATTTACGGTGGTCGATGATGCATATTTAGAATATCAAGCTATATGTGAAACTTATAATATCAAACCACATGTAAAGATGAGTTTTCGGAAATATGTGCGTCAGTTAAATGATCTAAAAGTTGTAGCATCAAAAACCGTTCGAATTGAAGATGAAAAAAGGGGAAGACACCTGGAAATAACCTTATTAGATATTCCAGCAAAAAAATTAATGGAATACCTTCAAAGAATTTTTGATAAAATGTTTGGTTAAACAGAAATAATTAAAAATTGTTCTTATATAAATTAATATAAAAATCCAGACTTCAAGATTTTAATCTAATGGATTACAAATTAATATCTCTCTTTATCTTCTTTACTGGAAGCATACCAATCAAGCCAATCTTTTCTCCGTTGTTTCCTACGAGAGCTTTCATCCAAATCATCAATATTATCATTCTTTATTTTACTCCAATAATTTTCTAATTCGTGTCGCTGTAAAGATAAACCGCATGATTGACAAACGAGAGATTTAGTTTTTGGATTAAATTTCATATTTCCTGCGCATTCTGGGCACTTAGCCATTCATTACCAACTTTTTAACCATTTTAATATGCTCAAATTTCAACTTTCCTTATATAGTATTATTATATAAAGTTAAAATAATTTTTTAAATTTGTTAAAAGGAAAAGGAATTAAGGAATAAAAATAAAAAAAGGATTAGAAAAACCTGTTATTTATTTCTTAAGGATTTCTATAAGTTTATCATCTACAAATGATTTTCTTCTTTTATCCATGAATTCAAAAGTTAATGACTCGAATAATAATAGGCTATAAAAATTCCTACTATTACTGTATAAACAAATACCATAATCAGATTACTAACAAAAAGACTTAAGAAAACAATAGAATTTATTCCATAGGTAGATATTGTCGTCACCCATTCAATAATAGAGAGAGTAAATGAAATGACGATTCCGCCAATAATTATATAATATAGAGCTATCTTGGATGTTTTTTGAATAGGGCTTCTATATCTATATGCAAAAATCATACCAATAATTGCCCCACAAAGAACCCCCAATTCCCCATAATAGAAAATAACACGGTACGGAAAGATAAAGAAAAGAACAACTGCAATTATTTCAAAAAGAATAATTCCTGTAATGATATTGTTTTTCTTTGCTATTATATGATAAGGGAATTGAAGATGAATATACAGTCAAATCAAAAAAACTCAATGAAATTCCGCTAATAATAGTACTACCTAAAGCCACGATCATTCCATATTTTATGGGTGTTTGGTGTTCTTTTATATTTTTCAGTGCGAAATAGGTTCCAATAAGTACCCCTATTACCATTTGGAAATCTCCGTAAGAAATAAAACCAGCAAAATTTTTATAAGTTATTGCATACGCAATAAAGGTTATAACATCTGAAATAATAATTCCTCCTAGAATATTTGCTTCCCTTGCTTTTTCATAGATATCTGCGATTAATCCCGTTTAAGACACCTTATTCTGATTTATTCTTACTATCCTGATTTTTCAGATCGGGAGGGTGGATGAGATTTTCTTCGGTCTCACCGTCAAAAACATGTATTTTCTCCATTGGAAAGGACACATATCCTTTGTCATCGATTTTAGCATCGTAAAACCCTGGTACAGAAACTATGCCTTGAATTTTATCAAGAAATTCAAAGGTAACCATCGTGTCTGAACCAAGAAATTCAACTACAGTGATATTTACTTCATAAGAATTTTCATGCTTATTCGGACTTATTGTAATATGTTCGGGACGAACACCGAAAATAACATCATCTGAAGTTGCGTTTCTTATTTTAGCTGAAATTTCATCGGTTACAGGGTATTTTTGTTCTCCAAAAATTATTTCTTCTCCAGATGTACTTAATTTTGCATCAAAAAAGTTCATTGACGGCGATCCTATAAATCCTGCAACAAATTTATTCGCCGGTCTATTGTATACTTCACTTGGAGGTCCTATTTGTTGAAACTTGCCTTCATGCAATATTGCTATTCGGTCGGCCATTGACATTGCTTCCACTTGATCGTGTGTAACGTAAACTTGAGTAATTTTAAGCTTCCGTTGAAGTTTTATGATTTCTCCTCTCATTTGTATGCGTAATTTAGCATCTAAATTACTTAGAGGTTCATCGAATAAAAAACAGGTAGGATTTCGCACTATCGCTCTCCCTAAAGCTACCCTTTGGCGCTGTCCACCGCTTATTTCACCAGGTTTTCTATCTAACAAGTGAGGGATGCCAAGTAAATCGGCTGCATTTTCTACTCTTCGGTTTCTCTCTTTTTTATCCATCCTGGATAGCTTCAAAGAAAATGCCATATTTTCACGTACATTCATGTGAGGATAAAGTGCATAACTTTGAAAAACCATTGCTACCTTTCGTTCTTTAGGAGGGAGATATGTAACATCTACATCATCAAAATAAACGTGTCCCCCGGTAACATATTCTAAACCTGCAATAAGATTCAAGCAAGTGGATTTTCCGCAACCTGAAGGACCAACTAACACCATAAATTCTTTATCTTTTATTTCTAAATTGATATCTTTTAAAACTTCTACAGAATCAAAATTTTTGTCTACATCAACTAATCTTATTTTAACCATTTATTAATACACCTCATTTTAACCTTTAACGGCTCCTCTCGTTAATCCACTAATTATTTTCTTCTGAAACAATAATACCATTATTACTAATGGAATAGTTGAAATCGTGGTAGCAGCCAATAAAACGATATTTGTATTCCAAGTTGCAGTTAAACTTGCTGGATTTTGAACATACCTTAAAATGGTTCTTGGTACAGTTTGAACCTGAGGACTGATTAAAAAGATCTGAGCGAAGAGTAACTCATTCCAGGAAGCAATAAAGACTAAAATTGCTGTGGTAAAAATTCCCGGTACAGTCAATGGAAGTATTACTTTCCTTAAAACTTGAAAGTTAGAAGCACCATCTACTTTAGCAGCCTTCCAAAGATCCTTCGGAATTTCCTCGAAGAATGCTACTAATATAAAGACAGCTAAAGGTAAATTAAAAGCCGCATACGGTAATACAAGCCCAAGTAGATTATTTCTTAAATCAAGGAATGGAATAATCGACCCGATTAATGTCATCTGAATATAAAATGGAATGACTATAATAAGGGGAGGGAGACTATTCATTGAAAAGATGAAACCATAGAGCCCTCTCTTAAAAGGAAATTCAAATTTAGCAATAGCGTAAGCAATTAAAACCCCTGCAAGGATAACCAGAAGAACTGTTAAACCAGAAAGTATGAATCCATTAATAAGAGGTGTTTGGAATGTTGTTCCGTAAACAGCTGTGTTCGTAAACAAAAGGTTATAGGCGCCTAATGATAAATATTTCGGAAAAAGTTCAAATGATGTTTGTAACACATAATTATAAGGATTCCTAAAGGATCTTAACACTATCCAAATAAATGGTCCAGCACAGAATAGGCACATTCCTATAACTAAAACTGCGAATATAACTTTTTTCAAATATCGAGTTCCGATATACAACTTTACTTTTCGTTGCGATATTTTTATAGTTTTTTGTTCTAATGCTAAATCCTCATCTATTTTACCTTGACCAAGAGATATTCTTTTTATTGCCTCAATTTGAGACGATTCATCCCCAGAAATTGTATCTTCAGTTGACTCAACCGCTTTTATTGGACTACTTGGTGTTTCTTTTGTAGTATCTGAACTTTTAATATAACTAATAATTTTTTGAATAATATTTTTATCACTTTTTTTCCGTTTTCTTTTTCGTCTACGCGTAAAAAGAAGGATAAAAAATGCAAAGATAACTACAAATATAAGTAAAATAACCGAAATAGAAGAAGCTAAGCCGTAATCTCCAGCCAACCATAATTGTACTGCTTGCCAAGTTAGTGAATGGACACTATCATCTCTAAAGACGACAATTGCATCATAGACTCTTAATGCTTGCATAGCTCTAAAAATCAAGGCTATTCCCACTCCTGGTTTAATAAGAGGCCAAGAAATATATCTAAATTTTTGCCACCCACTAGCTCCAGCGATATCTCCAGCTTTATATAAATCATCTGGAACAATCTGTAACGCCGCTAAAATAAGTAAAGTGATGAAAGGAGTAGTTTTCCAAACATCAATTGTAATCGCAACCATCATGGTAAGAGTAATAGGTACTGGTTGAATAAATGGGGCGTACCCTACTGGAGCAAGTAATTTAAACAATATTGGGGCATCAGGTCCAAAAAATGAAACGGGCCTTAATCCAAACATTTGAATTAAACTGTTAACTAAACCGAAACTTTGAGCAGGATTAAATATTTCAAACCTATAAATTGTGGCTGAGGCAACTGTAGGAATAGCCCAGGGAATTAAAAGTGTGGTTCTTGCTATTCCTCTCCCCTTAAATTTTTTATTTAAAATTAACGCAAAAATTAAACCTAATACAAACTCCAGAATTAAGGATACTACCGAAAAAAAGAGAGTTTGGTAGGTATATCGCCAGAACAACTTAGATTGATATTTTCCATAGGATATAAGTTCATAATAATTAACAATACTGACTTGTCTCCCAAAATATCCATTAACCGCCGATCCAAAACCTCCCATTTCCGGGGGGTTTTTTTATGCAACAGCACTAAATTAATCCTTAATCAAAAAATAGTATGCTTGCATACTAATTTAAGTTTTATTTATACAGCTTTCTGATCATGATAATAATTCCTAGAGTAGATATAGATACTATTAGAATTAACCCTATTTCATATCCTGGAATACCGGGTACAGTAGGTGCTCCAGCCAATATATCTTCGATGTTTGACTGCATATCACTCAAACCTTGAGTGACAGTTTTTCCACCAGCCATAATGTTACTAAAATCATTTGAAATTGCAGTTGAAATTAAGGGATAGTCAGCTTCTACAGGTCTTGAAAGGGTTTGATCTAATTGATCAGTCCAATTTTTGATCCATCCATATCCCGGTGGAGGATTAGTGTATATTGATTTCAATGCAGGAAAATTTGAAACAACTTCTAATTCAGCTTTTTGAGCGGTTGGCATTCCCAAATATTTAGTGAGGTTAACTGCTGCGGCTCTATGAGCACTATCTATAAATTTTGGTATTGCTAATATTGCTCCACCAACGCAACTTGTCTTATAATCAGTTGCTCCCGCAAAATGAGGTAAGGGAGCAACTCCAAAATCTATTTTGTTAGTTACAGATAGGTCATAAATATAAGTCCACTGTCTACAGAATATCGAATTATTTGCAAGCCAAGTATTTCCAGAAGATCCCTCATCCATTACCAATCCATTTCTTGGTATGATATAAGGATTATAGGCAGTATTTTCAGGATTAAGAGTTCCATTAGCATAGTGTTGGGTTAAATTGCCTTGGACTCCAGTATATTGAGGTGGTACTAATTTCTGGAAAAATGTCATTGCTTTTTCTAATTTAGCATTTCCAGCGATATTCACATTATTTCCAGAAATCAGATTATTAGCACCATTACTTGCAGCGATCTCAAAGAAATTTACGACACCACCTTCATAGTTATCAAATTGTGAGACATATCCCACTAAATTTGTATTTTGTAAAGTACCAGATTGATTATTAAGGATAACATTAGCTGTGTGGTTTAATCCTTCCCATGTTGCGAAATCAGATGGTGTAAAACCATATTGATCCATTAAATCTTTTCGATAATAGAGAATACCTAAATTCATGAAATAAGGATAAGCATAATAATGTCCATTATAAGTACAGGCATCAACCATACCAGCAGTAAAATTATCCATTTCTGCAGTGGTTACATAGCTATCGAGAGGAATTATCCATCCATTACTGGCGAATTGGGCTGTCCAGACAACATCTAATCCAAGAACATCATAAGTAGTACTACCTGCTGCCATAGCAGTTGTTAATGTAGTAAGTTGATCATTTGCATTAGTACCTGAAGGCGAAACTGTTACACTACTGATTCCATGACTTAAAGGTGATGACCAGAATGCTCCACCAGGACCAGTTACATTTTCTACTCCTGGTAATTGCTGATCTGTAACAATGATATTCAAAGCAACATCCGCGGATGTTTTCGGTTCAGATTTTGCAGAAACATTGACTGCTCCTCCAACAAGAAAGAATGAACCCATCGAAAAAATCATGATTGAAAGCATCAAAAATGCTTTATAATTTAATTTTTTCATT
>JARRLT010000229.1:8977-9470 GCA_037386725.1 Promethearchaeota archaeon | reverse complement strand
AAAACAATGTATACCAAAAAAATCTAAAAATAAGAAATAAAAAAATTATTTTAACTCATTGATATTAAGTTTGTATCTTCATTGAGATTGATGATTCCTTTAACGGCTAATTGTTTAACAGTTCGCGTTAGCATAATAGGGAGTAAGTCCAAAGAATTTTTCAATTCATCTAATTTGATTTCTCCTCCAGCATCCATAATTTTCGCAATTATATCAACTTCAGTCAATTCCTCATCAGAATGTTCCATTAGAAAAGTGGTAAAAAAGTTGTCCTTTTTAAAGTTTTTAAGCTTTTCTTCAAGCTGTTCCATTTTTTCTCCAGTATAATTTTGTCTTATTTGCTTCTCCCTTTCTTCATTTTCAAGCTTTTTCTTCTCTAATTCTTGTTTTTCTTCTTCCTTTGATTGGATCTTTTCATTAATATTTTCTAGGTTAGACTTAAGAGTTTTAAGCTCGAATTCAGGTTTTTTAAGATTATTAATTTGTTCTTCAA
>JARRLT010000229.1:5732-8916 GCA_037386725.1 Promethearchaeota archaeon | reverse complement strand
TTTTAAAGGATTGAAAATAGGTATCAAATGTAGTTTCAAATTGCTCAATTAATGTTAAGACTTCTTGAGGCGTAACCATTAAAAATCTACCTCCTCTAATAAGGTTATTTTTCCAGATGCTTCATCATATTGGATTGGCCCATTATCTTCGATCATTTCATTAATATATTTGACTGCTAAATCTTCTCGAATATCTTTTGCAATCAGAATATTCTTTAGATCCAATGCGGCTCCTTTCTGTAATGATTTAATTAATTGATATTGAAGAGAATGAATATAATCTTTTTGGATTAATAATTTCATCGCCTTGATACGATTTTCATAATTATTTACGAATTTATTTCTTTTTAGGTATTTTTCTTCTAGTTCTTCTTGAAGAGCATCAATTTCCGCTTGAAATTTTTCTTGTTCAATTCTGAGTGTTTCAATTTCAGACTCTAATTTCTTTAGACGCTCAACTTTAGTATCATATTCCTCTTGAGTTGCTTTAAGTTCCTCAGTTAATTCCTTGAAATCATTTTGAGTTTTCTGAATTTGCTTTTCCAAATCTCCTCGCTTAATTGACATATCCTCGATATTCTCATTTAATTTTGCGATATTTCTATTATCTTGTGAAATTTTTTCTTTTAAAGATGTTATCTTATTATCATTGGATTCAATTGTGGTTATGATTTCATTTCTATCATTCTCTAGATTCTCAATATTTTGTAATATATCACTTGGTTTTTCATTTAACTTTGGCATATTTTGTGTATTTAGGTTTTCAATCTCTTCCACCAATAGTAAAATTTTCTTAATCGAAGTTTTTGATTCTGTTATTTCACTCATTTTTAATTCTGTTTTTTTATTATTATTGGTAATATGAATATATTCTAATTAAATTACAAATTTTAAAATCTTCTCATTTTTATAGGAATTAAAATACTATATAATATAAGATAAAAAACACTTAAGATAATCCTTCGAACTTTCTAAGGACAATTTCTTTATTTAATTTTCCAATATCCAATGATCTGCGTCTTATTACAATATTTAAATTTTCTATCAATTTTCCAGCAAAATAATTAAATGAAAAATTAAATTCTCTATTAAAATTATGATATTCTTCTAAAAAAAGATTGATCAACTCAACTTTATGCTTGGGATTATCCATTTCAAAAATACCTGGATTTGTATCCAAAAATGAACAAGCAATCCAAGCTAAGTCATCTAGATAATTTCCAGAATAAGAACTTTCAAAATCAAGACCAAAAATTGCAGATTCAATCTCATCTAAACTGAGAGATCCAAGTAAAGTGTTATTAATAAAATCGGTGAAATTGATTCCATTAATTTTTTCAAGTAATAAGTAGAGAGGAGGTTCAAAATGGATGACTCTTGGTACATTTATTCCTCTTTTGTATAATTGCGATAAAGTATTATATTCATTTACGCCATGTCGGTTTTTATAGATTTTAAGTACAAATTTTTGGGGCAAATCTAACGGTTCTTTCAAGAATTCTACTTCATAGACTAAATTTCGTTTTCCGGGTAGTTTTTTTAATTCAAAATTATTATTATCACTAAAGTCGCTTAATTTATTTCCCAAATCATCTCGAAGTCTTAATTTGATTTTTTGAAAATCCATTAATTCTTTTTCTCCCTATTATATATAGAATAAACTAAACTTTTACTTATTTTTTCCAGTTCTTTCTAAAGCTTTTTTAAATTCTATACAACTGGAACATTCTCCACATGGTTCAATTCCGTCACTAGAACAACTCCATGTTTCTTTAATTGGAACATTAAGTTGTAAGGCAAGGTTAATGACGTCAGATTTTTTCATATTCTTTAAGGGAAGCATTATTTTAATCTTTTTGCTTTCAGAACATTGAAGATTATCATTTATTAGACTTTCAAATGATTTAAAATATGCTGGAGTAGCATCTAAAAATTTTTTCGAATCAGAATTTAAATGACCTCCAATTATTATATCACAACTGTACGCTTCTGCAAAATAGGCTGCAATTGAATAAAAAATTAAATTTCTGAATGGTATAAATCCTTCAGGAGTATTTATTGCACATGGGGAGGGATATCCTTCTAAACGCAGGTCAAATGCTTCTTTGAGAAATGGTAAAGATATTTCAATTATTGTAGAATGAGTTTCTTTAGCTAAATGTCTTGATGCTTCCTTTTCTCTGCTAGGCCTTAAGTAATAATCAATTGATAAAATGAATGTTTCATAGTTTTGATCTTTAGCCCAATAATTATCATTCTATCAATTACTGCTTCTCTTATGGCCTTTTCAATAGGAGTTAACTCATATTTTAATTTTTCAGCAGTAATATTTCCATCTTTAATGAGATCGCATTTCATTACGTCTATCATTTCTTTACAAAGATCTAATTCTTCAGGAGCTTCTTTGAACGGGATATGTTTAATTCTAGGATAAGAAATATTAAAACCAAGTTGTCTAATGTTTTTAATTACTAAGTCTATTATTACCATCATATTAATTATCTTTGGACCTACGAGATAGTATATTTGATTATCTTCTCCTTCTCCTTTAGCTGCTGCTAAAAAAGCTTTAACTGCATCTCCAACATAAATTGGTTGGGTTGGAATTTTCCCTTCACCAGCTATTATTATTAGATCTTCTCCTATTTGATCAATAATATCTGGTATTAATTCATCCCCTGGTCCTAAAATATAAGAAGGGCGAAATATAATATATGGGACTTTTCCATTCTTTATGACATCTTCAGCTCTAAATTTACTTCTGAAATATTCATTAGAAGACCAATCATACTCATTATAGACACCGGTGCCAAGTCCAGAAGGATATATGAATCGATTAATACCTGCTTCTTCAGCTGCTTTTATTATATTCTCAGTTCCTTTAACATTTATCTTTTCAAATAATTCCTCGGTTCCACAAACAATATTAGCAAAATGAACAACAGATTTACATTCTTTGAATATATTAATTAATTCCTCAATATCAAAATCCTTCACTATGTAAGGATCTGCTCCCAGTTTCTCAACTATTTTTGCGGCTTTTGGTCTTCTTACAATCCCCTTGACCCTCCAATCTTGAGTTAATGCATATTTAATTAAATTCTGCCCCAGAAATCCATTTGCTCCAGTAATTGCAATATAATTTATTGTAATTGATTTCACCTGGGAATTGAATATTAGAGAT
>JARRLT010000229.1:0-5723 GCA_037386725.1 Promethearchaeota archaeon | reverse complement strand
AAAAAAATTAAGTTTTAAAATACTGTTGTAATCGTGCTTCATTTTTTAGAATCCATTTAGAAAGTTTAGAAATACTATCAGAATTAGGTAATATGCAAACTGTCACTACAATTGGTGTTATGGGATAAAAGAATAGAATTTTTCCTTTTGTTTCAATTACATTGGGGATTAAACTTGATTTGAGAATTTTATGTTTAATTATTTTTAAATTATGATAGAAATTTGCGAATATTCCTGCCAAAAACCTTGTATCAATAGAGTCATCAGTAAAATGAATTAAATCAATTCCTTTGATTTTATCATCAACACCTATAAAAGAAATTAGTTGAGCTCCTGAATTTTCTTTAAGTTCTTCTAATTCTTCCTCTAATTTTTCTATACTTTCAATATCATCTTGTTTAAAATAATTCTTGATAAATTTAAACACATTAATCAACTCATTAGTTATAATTATTTATTTTATAATCTATCTAACCCACTTAGATCTCCATCAGTTATTTGGTTAAAAATGTCATCGAGTTTATTTTGAAAGTTATCTTTATTACTCCCAAATTCCTCTTTGATTTGATCTATCAATTCTTCTCTAAAAGGTTCAAAACAACTAACTTCTCCATCAAAATTTTCTAATTTTGAAGTGTATTTATTTGTAAATTCTTTTAAAACTCTCTCAGAAAATAAATTAATCTCTTTTTTATCAAGATCTTTTGAAATCATTGCAACTGCTATTAAAGATTTATCTTTGTTGTAATCATAGCTAAATGATTCAATACTGAAGTTATTGCTTTCTACCGACATCTTTGAGAGCTGTTGATTTAATGAAGTAGTTCCAAAAGAAAAAATTGCAGTTATCAACCCTCCAATCAATGTTTCATCTAAATCTTTTTCAAAGCTGATTGATAGATAACATTCACCGCTCTTTCGTACAATTGCGAAAAATTTAATTAATGAGCTTTCCACTTTTACCCCTTATTTGGATAATTATATATTTTTTGACTATTCTTCAACCCTTATAGAGTAGGAGCATGCTTTTTTCGCTAAATAATTCTCTATCGTATCTTTATCTATTGAAAGTGAATCTATGTTATCATCAGCGAATTTAATTTCACCAGCGGAACTCTTGCAGCCTAATTGAAGTAATTTACAGTTTTTCCCATTAACTTTGATATGTTTGGACACTTCTTCTCTTATTGTTTGATGAATTATGCAAAATGGAGATACTGCATAACCTAATCCTTCTTCATTGTAAACATGCGTTATCTCACTCAATTCTGGAGGTAAGCTACCAGAAATATTAAGATAAGAGTTAATAAGTTCAGCAAAAGGACATTTTTCCAAAATTAAGATTTGATTATCTTTAACTTCGAGTGTATCATCAATAATAGTCAGAGGGTTTTCATTTTCGAGCAATTTCTCTAATGAATCAACTTTTAAACTGTCCTCACCAAACTTTTTTACCATTTCTCCAGCGGTCTTAATTCCAATTCTCTGCAAAATACCTTTTGCCAAATCTGGACCGACCATTTCAGATACGGAATCAAGTAAAAATAAAAAGTATGCTTTATCAAGCTGTTTAAATGCAGCACACATTTTTAGAGAACCTCCTTTAATTTATTTACTAATTCTTCAAGTTGATAAATAATCAAACCGATATTCGGATCTTTTGAGGTAATTACACTTACAAACATCTTTTTTCCAGGAATCGAAACAAGTATTATCTCAATTTCCTTCCCTTTTATATATGTTTGGGCTAAATTTCCACCCTCCAAAGCATTCATTGTACGCTGACTAATCCCAAATAGACCAGCTGTCATCGCAGCATATCTCTTAGAATCATACCCCTTTTTTCCCGTGTTTACTATACTAAAACCATCTTGCTTTACAATATTTGTAGCAATTATTTCTGGAATGGTTTTTTCAAATTCTTCTAAATGTTTCTGTAATTTTTCTTCCAACATTTTATTCAAATACCTATTTTTAAATAAATGGCTTTAAAACTTAAACATTTTTATCCAAAATGTTTATGATAAGGTAATGTAAGTTTTTGTTTATAAACCTATTTCGCTTAAAATATAATGAAACAAAAAAGCATCAAATATAATTTTTCTTAGGTCTATAATTTATTATTGATCAATAGTTAACAGATCAGACTCAAAATTTTCAATTTTAAGGAAATAATTAAATTTAAGATCTAAATAAATAAAAGTTTAAAATTTAAACAATTAAGCTGAGTAACAAAAATAACTTTTATAAATATAATTAAATGTTAATGAAAGAAAGAGAATGAATCAAGGACCCTTGCTAAACCATCTACACATTAAAGGAAGAGTTAAGAAGATACCTTGCTCGCTAACGAGCAAATAACCAAAAGACAAAACTCTGGCGAAACTTTCGAATTGAAATTTCGAATCCAGGGGGTTTTGTAAGGGATCCTATCTTCATAATCATTAAAAACAATTTCTCATATTAAAAGTTATACATTAATTTGCTTGGAAAATTCCTAAAATCAAATTTTATTACTTCTTTTAATCATAAGTGTCACAAAATCAGTAAATTAGATGTATATTGATTTAGAAGTTAATAAATTACTGCTTAAATGTTAAATAATGGAATTTTTTTAGGTTAATGATAGGAATTAATTAGTAAAATGAAAATTTATCGCCATTTTCTTTTACTGTTCCATATTTTTTTAAAATATCTCTAATGATTTGATATTCTACAGGATGATCATTAATATTTAATTTACAATTGAAATTCAAATTATCTCCTAAAGATTTCTCTAATTCTACCCAATTTAATTTTTCAAACAATTGTAAAATACTTTTTTTATTATTTTTTGAATATTTTATGATTTCATTAATAATTGTTGTTATGTCTTTCATTCCAATGTTATAATCCTTGAAGGAAATAAGAGTTTCATCTGATTTTGACATTTTTATCCATAAATGATGCCGCTTGTCTTGAATAATATTATAATAATTTATTAACATTTCACAATTCTCATTATATAGTTTTTTTCTCTCTTCGGTTAATAATTCGTCTTTTTTAAAGAGAAAAGATTTCTCTAATTCTAACCTCGTGTGTAAATCTCCTAAGGATATATCCTTTAACTTTAATCCAAACAATCCGCATAATCCAATTATACCTTGAGTATTGACATAGTGAATATTCGGATAATTCCCCTCAAAATCAATATAAAATTTGTCATTCATATATTCAATTGTGAAATTTTTTGTGACCTTGTTTGAAAATACAAATTTAACAAGTCTCCTTACAGTAATTAAAAATTTTTCTTCATAATTTTTATTATCAATCTTAGTCATTAAGTCCTTAAATTTGAAAAATAAGGATAGTACAAAATCAATATTTGCCATTTCATATTTATTTCTTTCAACATTTTCCTCATAATTTTTAACAAATGCCCTAAAAGTCAAGTTATTATAGAACTCCTCAACTTCTTTATCTGGTTCTTGTTTAAACATATCGATAAACCCAATCCTTCAAATAAGGAGAAATAGAGATTGTTAATCTATCGCTTTTTGATTTAGACAAATTTCTACCAGTTACCATATGAAAATTAGGAATTATACCTTTTTAAAATCTCGTATATTCTAACTCTCATTAAATTTTGGATAAATAATAATAACTCCATTTAATCACCTTATTTGAACTTTTGATAATGTTAAAGGAATACATTAATATGAAATCTGGATAGATTCCTTTAAATTAATTTTAGAAAAATTATAAAAAATTACTACATGATATTACATTATGATATACATTTAAAAAGCGAGATTTCCTATCAGAAATTAGCATTAAAAATAGATTTATAAATTTGGAAATAATCATTTTCAATATTGTAGTTATTTGAAAAACATATTAAAGGAAGAAGATACTGCCAGAATTAAAGTGTTTAATTCAATTCAAAAGACAAAAAACAGGGTTTCTAAGAATATAGTCAGAATTAAAATTGTTTTTAATAATTCACTATATTTTTTTCTACAATAATAATAACTTCACAATTGATTTCTAATTTATCTAAAGTTCAAATAGCTTTAGAAGTGAATGAAATTTGAACTTATCTGTCAATTAAATAATTTAAAATCGGAAATATAATCTTAAGTTCATAAGAAGGATATTCCAAAGAATTTAATTTAGTAAAAACTTATTTCCATAATCCTTAATTTCACCATATTTTTGTAAGATATTATATATGATCTTTTTTTCCAAATGATGTTCTCTCTTATTTACTTTAAATGTAAAAAATAAATTATCTCCGAAACCTTTTACAATCTTAATCCAATTAAACTTTTCAAATAATTGAAGAACACACCTTTTCTTGTTTGGAGAACTTTTTGATATATCCTCAAGAATTGTATTAACAAATCTCATCCCTGAATTATAATCTTTGAAAGTTATAAATGTATCATCTGATTTTGACATTCTTATCCATAAATGATGCTGTTTATCTTGAATAATATTGTAGTAATTTAAGAGTTTTTTAGAATTCTCTTGAAATAGTTTTTTTCTCTCATTAAATAACATATCAAGTGTTTTAAATAAATAAGTTTTCTTTAATTCTAACTTTGTATAATCATTAATAATAATATTCTTTAATTTCAATCCTAAGAAAGAACATAGAGAAATAATTCCTTTAAGATTAACAAATTGTACATTCGGATAGTCTCCTTCAATAACAATAAAAAATTTATCATTTATATATTCAATCTTAAAACCTTTTGTAACTTTATTTGAAATAACAAATCTCTTTAATCTTCTTGCAGCAATTACAAACTTTTCTTCTAGATCCTTATGTTCAACTTCAAACATTAGATCTCTAAATTTTATAAATATGGGAACCCTAGTTTCAAAAATAGGCAATTCATACTTACTATTTTCAATACTTTCTTCATAACGGGAAATAAAAGTCCGGAAGGTTAGATCATTATATAAATTTATGACCGATTTGTCTGGTTCTTCTTCAAAATCTTCCAATGTTGTCCCTTTTTCAAACATTTTTAGATTAGAATCAAGAAGAAAGGTTATAAAACTAGAAGTACTTTTATAATAATCTTCAGTTGGATACCTTTCATGCTGTTCTTTAACATATCGAGTTATCCAATCCTTTAAATAAGGGGAAATGGTAATTGTGATTCTATCAGCTTTTTTCTTTGACATATTTACTTTATTTGTCATATAAAAAATAAAATTATTTTTCCTAATTAAAACCTCTTATATTTGAAATTCTCATAAGTGATTTAAACAAATTAATAATCAATTAAATTTGCCAGAGAAATAGAAATAGAGCTGTTAGATTGTTTATTTTCATAAATATTAGATTAGGTTATTCCAATCTTACCTTTTGGCTAATAAATGGGGTATTTAAGGAAATTTAAAACTATGATATATGCTTAAAAAAGTTAATTTGTTATTTATAAATAGTTTTACAACTAAAAGTATAACTTGAAACGAATAAATTTGTATTTTACAATAAGCAAACTATCTACACATTAAGGGAAGGGAATATTATACCTAAGGATAGAGATGGGGGTTGAAATCTAAAATTTTATTTGTTTCAAATTTTAATTAAATCTTCCTCCTACTTTTTAAAAAAGTTTAAATTATGATAAGCTAATTTTAAATTTTATAGTTTTCATAGATAATATGAATAAAAATTAAAGAACAAAAATATTACACGATTAAAAGTGATAGAATTAAACCAAAAA
>JARRLT010000228.1:0-8952 GCA_037386725.1 Promethearchaeota archaeon | reverse complement strand
ATAAAATGTTACACGTAAAACCATTTGTTAGAGTAGGAGACAAAATAAAACAAGGGGAGCTATTAGGAGAAACAATAAGGAACGGCTATTTTGCTTATTGGTCGAGTCCTCATTTACATCTTGAGATTCGATCTGAGAATAATGCCATTCGTGCCACAGGTGGAAAAGAATTTAATTTATTATTTAATGATATTGATGATCGGACTGAAATTTATGCTGGAGAATCAATTCCTATAAGTGTAATAGCTTATTTTCCCGAATTCTTACTCGTACGATTTCCTAAGATATATTATATGGATTTTCAAAATTTTTCTGGAGTAAAAGGAAACGTTAATAATAGTTTCAATTGTATACTTGATGGAGGAATCCCTCATTATAAGCATGGAATAGCGATTTCGAATAAAATGGATGAATTGATGCAAAAATTACCCGTTTTTCTTGGAGATACTAAATTAGGTATTTTAGAGAACATTTCTGGTCAGTTTGGTATTTTTAAATTAGAACCATTTCATTTGTATCTTAATGATATTGAGGTGAGAGGTATTTCACTATTTTTATCCAAAGAACTTCCCTTATTGAAAATAATTCCATTTCAAGTTAATCAATTCAAGGGTATAAAAAGAAATCAAAATCAATTAAAATTCATATTAGAAAAAAGTAAAGAAACTGCCAATCATCATAAAAAGAATCAGTAAGGATAATACCTTTACAGAATTTCGATTGAAGAAACGATGTTTGACTTTTTTCTTGTAAGCAGTATATTCTTCACCAAAAATAGGATATATAATCTTTTTCTCCTCATATATGGTTAAAAATAAGAAAATTACCTGAAAAAGAATGTAAATCAATAATGAAAATAAAGATCCCATCATGAATAGAAATGCGAAAAAAATAAATAAAAATCTAGCAGTCATGGGATGTCTAACAACAGCATAATATCCTTCTTTGAGTAATAAATTGGGTTTATTTTTTCCATTATGAACTTGGTTATTAATTTTTACAATTTTAAGACATTGATAAAATCCTAGTAAAAATATGAATGCTCCTATAAAGTTATGTATAAAAAAGAAAAGAGTAAAATCAACGTATCCTGAAAACAGAGTATAATCCACAGATTTCCAGAGTAAGTAAGCTTGTAATTCCAACCTTGTCAACGAAGATAAGAAAAATGCTCCAATCGTAAAAAATACACTCATAAAAAAATAAATAGTTGAAGTTTTGGTTATCATTTTCGTATAATCGTCTTTAATATATTTTCAGGTATGGTTATTGCAAATTTACACTCAAGAGCTCCACTCAATCCAGTTACTACAGGTTCTACTTTTACTGGGTGATCAAAAATTTGATCCCAGTAAAGTTTATACCATCCCGCACTGCAATGGCAGAAATATTCTGAAATTTCATTTTCTGTCGCATTCTTAATCGCTCCTCTTACCCATGGGCAGTAACAAAGAAAAAATCGCTTCATTTGGTCGTTTTTTGCATCAAGGAATTTCCTCATTTGATAAGGAAGTTTTGATACATATATTCTGTTCTTTTTTCTTACTCCATGTGCTATAATTGGATGTTCTTTAACGTAATTTACAATCTCATCGTCAATTCTTTGGGCAAACTCTAATGTTCCTTCATCTCTATGCCTTTCAAGTCTCGCCACTAAATCTTGATGCTTTTTCTTTAAGAATCTATCTATTCCTAACTCGGTAAGGATCTTTTTATCACCCTCAATATCATCAGGGGGTCTCCCATGAAGACAAGGTGAAAGAAGATCGATCATTTTTTCTTTTCCAAGTTTTTCTCTAAGTCTGTTTAAAATAAGCTTAGTGAATGTGGGTTTCTTTTCTGGATGTGTTCCTAATGGAGGAATTTTTAAATCCTTAAGGATTAAGTCTCTTAATGATTCGCCATAATATTCTGCTACCCTTGAATATAAATTGTCCATTGCGTTGTAAGATTCGCTAATATCTATTACTTTAGTTATGTAGTCATTTCTCTTAGAATAATTTGCATAAGAGGTTATAGCCTCAAGAAAATTCAATACATAAGCTTTTTCCGATAATATAAGTGATTCAGAATAATCGATAATTTTTTCAGGAGAAGCAGTTGCAAGAGATTGGTTTTCTTTAGAGAGAAATTTTTCGTAATCCTTAAGATAATTGACATATTCTGTAATCACTTCCTTCTGAATACTATTTTTGATAAGATATTTCTTATATCCTTTTACATTCATTACTGTCTGTTACAAATGTGTTCTTATGAAGAATCTATAAAAACTAAAAATGATCTCTTTATTAATGTCCATTGAGAGAATAAAACTTAATAATATTTAGAATTTTTTGTGAAAAAGAATCATTTTAAATAATGAGAGTATAGATTTAATATATTAATTACATAATCAAAATAAAATAAAAATACGTGCACGAGGATATTTGAATGAAAAATCTAACGCAAGAAGTTAAAAAAATTTTGATAAAGAATAATTGGTTGGTATTATCTACTGTCGATAAAGAAAATAAATCCCACAGTTCTGTCGTAGTTTATCAAAGTGACGGAAAGGTAATTTATTGCCAAACAGGAGCAGATACTTTAAAAATTAAAAATATTGAAGGTAATAATCATATATCAGTTGCCATTCCCTTCAGGAAAAATTTTCTTCACAAATTAATTCCCGCTCCTCCTGCAGAGATACATTTTTCTACATCGGCTGAAATCCGACCCGAAGAAGATGAAGAAGCTAGAATAATCTATCAAAAATATTTGAAATATGAAGAAATGACCCCCTCTGGTGTGAATAAGGTATGGATACGTATTCAAGTACCAGATGTTGTAGGAACTTATGGTGTAGGAGTTAGGTTATTAAAAATGAAGAAACCAGAGGAAGCGCAAAAAGTAGTAATGTTGAACTGATAAATTTTTTTATTTGAATCTTTATCTCAGATTACAATTTTAATTTTTAGATAACTTAACTAGATACCGCATTGAGCAAAAAGAAGATAGAATCGATTTAAAGTTTCTTTATTGAAAAGCAACCAGATTAACTCCCCCAGAAGAATTCCTAACGGGAAAAAGATTGGGATCATGTAAACTGGAGAGGCAGCAATTTCTAATGTCTCTATTGCTGTAACAACTCTAGGGTATCCCGTAACTTGAAAGAATATAAACGCTAAAAATGTGATTAGGATGGCTGTGCCATATATTAAGAATTTTTCTTTCATTTATAATAATGATTAGATTCTTCTAAATATAAAAATGTCTTATAAATGGAGAAAAGTTGTAATAAAAAATACAATAAAGGAAGTAGATTCAGAAATTTTTATTCAGAAATTATCTCAAAAATCATTTTTTCGATGATAGGCTTTTTTGTATAGCGCTTATCATAATACCAACCAACTAAATGTTTCTTTTGATTTTTCTCTTTAACTTCCGGAATTACAATTATCATGACACCATTAGATAAATATTTTAATATCCTTTTATCTATAGCATGGAGTTTTTCCTTTCCAGAAGGATGTGAGTGCCATTGCCATACAATATCAACATCTAATTCTTGTTTAAATTTTCTCATGTTATAGATCTTTGACTTTTTGTACCTCATCCAAGAACGAGGTTTAGTATGGGCTTTAGTCTTCTTTAAGTCCGAGTTCATAGTGAATTTGTTTACTATTCCAAAGTTTTCCTTCCTATCAGCAAATAACCAGCCATGGACAATATATGGATATTCCTCTGCTGCCTTTGCTGTTATTTCGTCATATATGGTCTGGGGAATGAGATATCGAAAATTTTCAGCCATTTTTTAAACATCTAGGGAAAATATTAGTGTTAGAGTAAATCTTTGGTATAATTTTAATTTTTTGAAATATACGCTAAAATTTCATTTTAAAATAAAGTAAAAATTGCTTTATTGACGAAATTTTGATATACATTTTCTACAAATATATTAAATTTAATTGGAAATAAGTTAATAGGAAGAACTCATCTCATAAAAATAGAAAAAATAATAAATTCGGGATTATTTTTTTATTTACACAACATATATTAATAAACCAACGATCTTTTTATGAAGCAGGTGTAGCCTAGCTGGTAAGACGCTGGCCTTGAGTATGAGTCTGAGAGCAATCAAGTAAGCCAGTGCGTGAAAGCGCTCGGGGGTTCGAGTCCCTCCACCTGCGCATTTAAAGATAAAAAGGATGGGCTATTAGCGCAGTCAGGTAGCGCAACAGGCTCTTAACCTGAAGGTCGGGGGTTCGAATGGAAAGAGTTTCTCACTCTTTTCCGGATTTCCCTCATAGCCCGCCATTTTTTCTTTCAAAACCTTTAGATTTTAGTATATTTTAGATTTCTAAACATAAAAATCTTAAATATCCTAAACTTAATTTATTTCCATATTTTGGATTTTCGAGTGTTCATCTGATTGTTAGATTTTAATTTACTTTCAAAATTCATGAGTATCTGATATAATTCTCCCACCATCAACAACTAAGCACTCACCGTTAATATAAGAAGAATCTTCACTTGCTAAAAATAAAGCCACATTTGCAATCTCATCCACAGTACACACTCTTCTTAATGGGTAAGTTTTTGAGATCCCCGCGATCCACTCTTCAATTTCCTCGGGTGTACGATCCCCTTCAGAGTTCGCTATTCTGACAAAACCAGGACAAATAGAGTTGGTACGAATTTGGGGGGCAAAATCTATTGCCAAAGTTCTTGTTAAAGCGTTTATTGCTGCTTTTGTAAGATGAAATATTCACAATAGTCCCTCCCCCACTTTTTAATATTAAAGGAATTGCATATTTAGCGCACCTAAAATATCCATTTAAATTCACATCAAGTACATTTTTCCAATCTTCTTCAGGAATATCAACTACATTCCTAAAAATATCTCCTTTATATGAAGCAGCACAATTTGCCAAAATATGTAGTCCTTTATATTTTTCCTCAATGATCTTAATTACCTTATGTATCTCATTAGAATTAGTAACATCTGCTTTTATACATATTCCTTCACCACCTTTATCTTTGATTTGATCTATTGTTTTTTGGCCCATTTCTTCTAAAATATCGATGACAACCACTTTAGCACCTTCAGATGCAAATTTTTTGGCTATAGCACCTCCTATTGATGGACCGCCATTTTTAAATCCTAATGCGGCACCGGTGATTAAAGCAATTTTATTTTTTAATTTCATAATTATCAAATTGACCATTAAAATGGAATAAGGATATGAAATTTTTGCATTTCTTTATAAAATACAATATTTATACAATTCATTGAAGATATAAGCCTATGCTAATGAAATAAGGGGATAAGGGAAAAGTAATTCGAAGTATGTCAATAAAATAGAAACAAAAATTTTTTAATGATGAAGTAATCAATATTTTTTGGAGAGCATAATTCTTTGTAAAGTGTTTTTTATGCGAAATTTAACAAAGAAGGTTTTAATTTTAAGCATTTTAATTAGTTTCATTGGATTGTGTATAACGAATTTACCCTTTGCCCAAGCACAAAATGAGAATAAAAATTTTAATGTAAACACCAATTTCCTCCTTATTGAAGATTCCACTTAAATAGGGGTTCAGAGTAATATTAGTCAAATTGATATTGATTTACCCGCAGATTCTTGGACTATTAGTGATGTGGAATTAAATTTTACAGATATGGTAATTGATAAGGAAATTAAAAGTATTGAAGATAGTTATTCTGGTTTTGCAGAAATTAAAAAACATCAAGATGGATATGCTGTCCAAATTAGATTAGAACGGTTTACAAAAATTTATGGGGTAATAATATACGGGGAGAATGCATCTACAATAACGAAACCTGAGGATAATTATCCTGTATATGTTCAAATTCGAGGATTTGACAATAATACCAAAACACCAAATAGCACATTATATGGCACAAGCACTATTTTGAATATGAGTCAATCATTAGGGGAGGGATGGTATATACAATATTTTTCCCCAGCAATATATCTAACTAAAGGAGATTATTTTTTAGTTCTTGATGGCTCGGAGATTGGACTTTCGCCAAAACCCGAATATCATTGGAATTTCAATAATATGAGTCCCAATCATCCAGAATTATATATTGCCAAGTATGAATCAGGTTCATGGGAAAGTGAAGGCCAAGGAGGACCTTTTCTCTATAAATTAATTCAGGCAGAGAACATATCTTATTATCCAGAAGATATAAATATGACTGCCTATATTGATGGGACACCATATAAGGTGAATAATGGAAATGATAAAGGTAAAGGTTATTTAAAAAAGGAGAGTATAGAGTATTCTCCGGGAGGTAATAAATTTCATATTCAAATTGCCAATAGTAGAACGAACTACTTGAAATTTAATCTTAGTTATCAAATAAAAATCAAAAATTTAATTTCTTCTCCAACTTCATTATCAATAAACTCGAATTCAAGAAATGAATGGACCATAAGCCCCGATATCAATAATATATCTTCTGATCATTCCATCAAGTTCAATTATCCAAAGAGTTGGTATGATCTCACAGTCTTTAGAAATAATATTGATGTGTCGGCAAATGTAACGATAGATATTTCTGATAAAGTAATCATAATTCCAGATAACATGATAATTGAAAATGCTAAATGGAAAATAAAAGCTCTCTCTCCTCTATTTCAGATAAACCTACATATTCCACAAACAGATTTCTATTTAGGAAAGGAATTACAATTTTCCCTTGATGATCCTGTTTTATCAGGTACCTATTCTATCATTCTCTATAATCCATTGCATATAGAGCAATCTCGATTAGAAAAGGAGATTCCTACCGAAAATACAAAGGTTTCTTTCAATTTACCTTCTAATGCTGAACCAGGAGAATATCAAGTAGTAATTTATTGGACCAACTATACAGATGCTGGTGTAGCTTTTCAATCCTTTAATATTAAAACCTCATCCTTACCTCAAGGTTTAGATTTAACACCATTTTATATCATTGGAGCAATTGTATTAATTGGAAGTGCCCTGAGTGTCTCTTCCTACGTTACAGTGAAAAAAGTTATTTCAAAACGACGAGAAAAGCTGACGGCTGTGTTAAAGCGATGCCAAGACATTCTCAATCTAAAATATATTATAATTGTAGATATTAAATCTGGAATAGACCTTTATTCGCAATCTTTTATTGAGAAAAAACTTGATCCCTCATTAATTGCTGGATTTCTCCAAGCCATTAAGAATTTTGGAGGGGAAGTCCTAGATGATACCAAAAATTCTCGGATAATAAAATTGGAATACCAAGATTCCATTATTATAATGGCTGAGTTTGTCAATTCCCAATTAATTGTAATTATGAAAAGTGCTCCTTCCGAGTCATTCCTTTATTCAATTTATGATCTAGGACTTGAAATTTATGAAAAATTTGGCAAGGATATTGATAAATTCGTTGGAATATTGGCTCCTTTTAAGCATATAGATGAATTAATTGAAAAACACCTTAATGTGTCTTTAGCTTATCCACTTAAAATTAACTTTATGAAAAAGGCAAAACTCAATAATAAAGAACTCGATATTTTAAAACGGGCAAGAAAATTCATGGAAGACCATAATTTTGAATACTTTTATTCAATTTTTCTACTTCCTGAAAATGCTTGTGACCCCGAGGATTACGAAATTATACTACAGCTCATTAATAAAGGCATATTTTTACCTATAAAAGAAGAATCCGCTTCTTAATCGAATGGAGCTGTAATTCATTCATTTAAATATTTAAATAAGGGATCAAAATCCGAAAAGTCAAAAGGCTTTAAAATATAACCATCAGCTTTGGTTGTTTTAATCCTCTTCTCAACTTCTGAGCCAGGAATGGCCGTAAGGAGATAAACTGGTATTTCTTTTAAATGTTTATCTGATTTTATCATTTTACAAAGATCATATCCACTAAGATCTGGTAAGATTATATCCAATAAGATTAATTTCGGAGTTGTGTTTTTTAATTCTTCAATGCCCTTAGTACCGCTAATAACTCCTTTACATGTATATCCTTTATTCTCAAAATAGCTTGTAAGCAATCTGATGGTCGCTAAATCGTCCTCTATCAGGAGAATATCATACTGGGTTGTTTCGGTCTTTATATCGTCCAGAATATTTACAATTTTCTTTTCCAGCAACATACTTTGTTCAAAAATGTTCTCGATGGTTTGAATAACTTCTTCGTCTAAACTCTCTTTATAATTTTGCAGCAACAATTCACTAAAACCCTTTATGCTCGTCAAGGGTTCTTTCAATGCGTGAGAAATATTCGAGACCGCTTCGAGATCCATCTGGAATAAATTGCTTTTAATTAATCTGGTTTTCTCATCAATATAATGATTGACTCCATCCCGAATAAGTTTTGAGATGGTAGGGTAATTGTTTTCTTTTATAAATTCTTGCCATTCTTCTTTAGTATCTTCTGAAACATAAAGAGAAATTCTTTCTTTGTCTCGATCATAAACTTTTTCTCCTCGATTCCATTTTTTAAATGATTCAGTTACAGAACCTCTCCATATTGCATACTTTCCGGTTTCTTCTTCGAATTGTTCCATTTCAGGTGTCTTAATAATATTTCCCTCTTCATCACGCTTTAATTGAAATTCATCATCATCATTATTTCTATCCTTATCTTGATCCTCAATTTTATTAATTTACGACACCTTTCTGAATTAATTGATTATGTATATATATTATTTTTAGTTATCAAAAGAAATTATAATTTACCCAATTATTCCTCTCTAATTTCATTTTTTATAAAAAAATTTCTTTTTTTACCTTCTACTTCTAATATGTTATTTCTTTTTCAATGTTTATATTTTTTATTGTCATAATCAAAATTAAAAATACTGTAGTAAAAAAATTATAAAATGTGATTGAATTAAAATCAGCAATATCTAATTATCTGTTTGAATGTACTTAAAAATAGGGTCAAAATCTGAAAAATTAAAAGGTTTT
>JARRLT010000227.1:0-9435 GCA_037386725.1 Promethearchaeota archaeon | reverse complement strand
CCTTACGGAGACTCCAAAAGCGACAAAAGATAATAAATTTGTAGTAGGAATTCTCGTTGATAAATCGGTTAAGAAAAATGATAGGGTATATAAATTAGTGAAAAGATTTTAGGTTTAATTGGTATAAATGGTATATATTTAAAAATATTAAACAATACACTTACTTGCATTTTTATGATTGATAAAGAAAGTTTAAGGAAAAAAATACTCGAATTAGGAGCAGACTTATGCGGATTTGCTCCAGTTGATAGATTCAGTAATGCACCCTCTGGTTTTCATCCCAAAGATATTTATAGAGGTTGTAAAACAGTTGTAGTATTTGCTAAGAAAGTTCCTACTGGTTCGTTAAACGCTTCCAGTTGCGTTCCCTATACTCGAGTTAATAATTTGATCACACAAGAAGTCGATTTTCTTACAATGGATATCGCCCGATTGTTTGAAAAGATGGACATTATATGTGTCCCGATCCCTTCAGATGATCCTTATGAATATTGGATACCTGAGGATTCATATGGGAGAGCAATTTTATCATTGAAACATGCTGGTTATTATGCGGGATTGGGAACCTTAGGTAAAAATACCTTACTAATAAATAATCGATTTGGAAATATGATTCAACTTGGGGCAGTTCTTATTGATTTAGAATTGGAAGGCGATCCTATTGCTCAATATCAAGGATGCATTGAAAGTTGTCAAATTTGTTTGGATCAGTGTCCACAAGATGCGTTAGATGGAGTTACTGTAAATCAACAGTTATGCCGGCCGCTCTCTAATTATAAAACTGAAAAAGGATATATCCTTAAAAAATGCTATTTGTGCCGTAAATTATGCCCTAATGTTTTAGGAGTTAAATAGGAATTCAAAATTATTCTTAATAAGATTTGATTAAAAATTTCACATTAAATAGAATTATTTGGTTACTTGATTTTGATAAGCTTGTTAAGTTAACAATATTCAATAGAAATTACTTATTTTTACTTATTGAGGGTAAAAAATTATGCTTAATAAAAGTCGAATATTTTTGGTTAGAAAAATTGGTGATAAATATGTATTATTTTGCTCAAAATGTGGGGAGAAGGCAGCCTATTTTCATTTAAAACGGAACTCAGAGCAAGAAATCACTTCTATCCGCTATTCGGGAAATTATTTAGAGATCATTGAAGAATGTTTTACAAATAAGATTCATAATCTTTTAAAGGAGAAAGATATAGATGAATTGGATCAATTTCTTAGTTACCATAATATCATTCAAGGCGGTGTTGATGTTTATTGTAATAAATGCGGGAAGGTATATTGCCCTGAGTGTTGGAATATCCACCTAAAGTTCGAAGCTGATGGATGGTATGACGAGACTATCGGGATCTGTCCTGAACAACATAAAAAAATAATTGACGATTAAGAAAAGTGCCTAAAAGAATAAAGAATGAATTAATTCAACATCAATCTAATTTGTCTAATTTAGTCATATCTTCATTTGATAATTCAAAGTCAAAAATATCAGCATTTTGTTTGATATGTCCCCTATTTCCTGATCGAGGTATACAAATAAATCCATGTTGTAAACTCCACCGGATTAATATTTGAGGGACCGACTTACCGTATTTCCCAGCCATTTCTTTAAATTTCTCATACGTTAGTTCTTCACCATGAGTTAAAGGACTATATGCTTCAATCACAATATCTCGCTTTTGACAATACTCTATTAATTTTCTGTTTTCTGCATATTTTAACGGATGCATTTTTATTTGATTCACTGCAGGAGTAATTTCAAAATTATTAAGAATATCTTCTAAATCTTTTATAGTAAAATTAGAAACTCCGATGGCTTTTGTTTTCCCTTCTTGATAAAGTTTCTCCAAAGCTTTCCAAGTTTCATTTGATAAATCTCTGGGCCAATGAATTAAATATAAGTCCAAATAATCCAGCTTTAACCTATTTAGACTTTCATCAAAAGCTTTTAAAGCTTTATCATATCCTTGTTGTGAATTCCAAACCTTACTTGTGACAAATATCTCTTCTCGTGGGACCTCATTTTCTTTTATTGCCTTTCCAACAAATTTTTCATTTGCATAAATCGATGCTGTGTCAATTAAACGATATCCTATATCTAATGCCCATTTTACGGGCTCATATGCTTTATCTTGTGCTAATTCCCATGTTCCAAAACCTAATCTGGGAATTTTTATGCCATTTCTCAAATCCAGCATGGAATTTAATGATAATTTCAAACAATTTCACCCCTTTTCTCTTATTTATTTGATCTATATGACTTATCTTGTTTTGATTAATTAAAAAAATTCCACTAATATTTTATTTATCGTATTTTAGAAAGAATAGTCATTTAATTTTTTATAGGTTTCTCCAAATCCTTTGTCATATAACAATATTCCCTCTGAAAGTGCTTCTAAAGTAATAGAATGAAACTCTCTAACCATTCTATCAAAATCTTCTAAACTATAGATATATAAATCGATTCCTCCTGGTGAAATATCAAACATCTTTTTCAATTTTTCAAAATAATTACCCTCAATTGAGTTACTCACAATTAATAAATCTATATCGCTTTTATAATTAAAATTACCTTTTGCGCTGGATCCAAAAAGTAAAATAAATTCAGCAGAATAGTTTGAATAAAAATTTTGTAAGAATTTAGTTAAATTTTCCCATTTAGGATGTTCTTTTAAAATTTCTTTAATCTTACGAGATTTCATTTTGAACATACTCTAAGACCTCATTTGCTAATTTAATTGCCTCTTGGGCTTGTTGTTTAGAAAATTTTTCAGAAGGATATCCACTTGGAAAAGCATCAGGATCTCTAGTAGATATATAATACAAATTTAATGTTTTGCAAGTATTTATTATTTGATCTGGAATATTTACCTTTTTCTTTAATTCTTCAAAAAGATCCACTAAATCATGCCCCCATAATACAATGTTTTTACGCTCTCCAAGGGCTTTTATACATTTTTCTGCTGTTTGTTGGGCTAAAAAACATGACCAAGAAAAGTCTCCCATTTGTAAGAGGTGATTAGCGGCTTTTAAATCAGTTTTTCCTTGTTTCAACCAATCCTCACTCCGATCCATAAATTTCACCTAAATATGGCTTTTATCATTATTGCTATTAAAACTTTTATAGCCTTAAAATTCTTTCAAATAAAAATAATTACTACTTTTTATTTACATAAATTATTTAATTTTATATTAATCTATTTCATTTAGTAAGAAGAGAACAATAAGATCGGCTATATCGGCAAAATTCTAATGGAAAATGATAAAATCTACAAAAATGTAGAAAAAAAGTTTGAGAGTCGGATTTGACATATTTGAAACATCCATAAAGCGAAAGAAGAGAATGATAGATACATTTCTCCTTACATATTATATAACTTTATATATTTTGTATTATTCATGACTCCATTGAAATTTAACTAAAACAAAGGACTTGAAATGAGGTCAAAAATTTCATACATTCTGATAATAGGAATGGGCTTAATTTTCTTGGGTGGAACGTTTTCCCTAATGATTACAAACGTTACGGCAACCGCGCAAAATAAAACTATTACTGAATATGCAGATAAAGATGATTCTCTTTACTCGATGGTATCAACTACTTATTCAAGTTATGTAACTTCTAATGATAGTTTGGTATTTGGTTTTTATACTAATAAATCTTATGGACAAAGTAGTGAAGAAGACTTTTTTACATTAATACACTTTAATTTTTCTAAAAAGCCACAGAGTACTCGTTATGCTGTATTGTATTTTACGGCATGCTATTCATACGTAAATGGAGCAATTAATTTTAATGCTAATGCTATTCCAAATATTCAAAAGTTGCTTATTTGTACTGATTCCTGGAATCAAACTAATTTTGTTGCTAATATGCAAAAAATGATGAATGATTCAATAGGAATATTTTCTAATAGTACTACGATTACTAAAAATACTTCACAATTCCCATATATTACTTATTCGGTTAATGTATCTGATTATTTATACTTAAAAAACGGCTTTACACTAATAGTTCCTCCACATCCTTTTAACTCCAACATAAATAATACATATGGAACTATATATTCAAGTTCATCACAAACCCCACCATACCCCCCACGATTAGTTTATAGTAATACTACTCTTACACCAACTCAAACAACACCTTCACTTCCAGGTATTGCTGGCTATCCATTACTAATTCTATCATGTTCAGTTGGAATAGTGAGCATGTTTCTAATAGTAAAAAAATCTAAAAATTAACTCTATTTTTTGTGATTGAGATAAAAAGATTATAATTATAATGAATGTATTTTGATAATAGGAGGAACAACAGATAGAACGAGAAGAACATTAAGATCGGGTATATCAGCAAATTTATAATGGAAAATGATAGAATCTATAAAAATGTAAAGAAAAAGTTTGAGGAGCAGATTTGACATATTTGAAATATCCATAAGACAAGAGAAGAGAATGATATATATTTCACCATACATATTCTATAAGTTTATATATTCCGTAATTCATATAACTTTTACAAAAATTTAATTAAAACGAAAGACTTGAAATGAGGTCAAAAATTTCATACACTCTGATAATAGGAATGTGCTTAATTTTCTTGGGTGGAACGTTTTCTCTAATGATTACTAACGTTGCGGCAACAACGCAAACTAAAAATATTACTGAATATCCAGATAAAGAGACTACTGTTATGTCGGCTTATTATCCATCAATGAATATGTCAACGGGTTATTCAGCTATTAATGCAAGTCTGCTATTTGGTTCTTATACTAATACTACTTATGGAATTACTTCTGAACTGGATTATGTTTCATTAATACACTTTGATTTTTCTAAAATGCCACAGAATGCTACTAGTGCAAAAGTATATTTTATGACAATGTTCTTATACGTAAATGGAACAGCTAGTTTTAATGCTAATGATATTCCAAATATTCAGAAGTTGCTTATTTGTACTGATTCCTGGAATGCAACAAATGTGGCTGCTAATATGCCAAAAATAATGAATGATTCAATGGGAATATTTTCAACTAGTACTACTATTACCAAAGATACTTCAAAATATCCATATGTTTCTTATTCTGTTGATGTAACTAACTTCTTAAATTCAAAAAACGGCTTTACATTAATAGTTCCTCCAACTCCTTTTAACATAAATAATACATATGGAACTATATTTCCAAGTTCATCACCACTACCATCATACGCCCCACGATTGGTGTATACTAATACTACTTATACACCAAATCCAACAACACCAACAGGAACTACCCCTTCAACTCCAGCTATTGCTGGTTATCCAATTTTAATTCTAACTTAATTGAGATAAAAAGTCTCTAATTTATATGAAATAAAACTCTTCTAAGATTGTAAGAATCCTAACATATCCTTTAATACCTACTTACCTTCTATTTGATCTAATCAGATAATATTCAACAAATAAGGTTCAAATTTTTCATAAAATCTATTTTCATCTAGGAAAACAAAAACATAAGGATGTTATCCAAAAGGAAATCTGGTTAAGCTAATTAAGAATAAAAATATATGAACTAAACTTTTCGATATTTCAATATCTTTATAAAAGTTTTCATCAAGTTTCTAATTAGTTTTCAATACTTTTTCTGACTTTATTACATTGCTGTTGTTTAATTTAACACTTTTTACTGAATTATTCACGCACAATTAGATAAATTATCGAACCAATACATCCGGTAAGTAACGCAATTAACAACCAGATTTCTGCGTTCATTTCCCTTTTCTTAGCGTCTTTGTAGACCCAAACCGCCAATATTATTCCTATTACATAGAAAATTACGATGGTAACTATTATGCCAACTATGCTTATACTAATATTTGGACTTATAATCTTTTATTCTCACCTTTTATTTTTGTTTGTGATGAGGAAAAGTATACAACTCAGATATATAAACATTATCTATAGATATGAATTAAATTAAAAACTAACAATGTTACTGTTGGTTATTAAGACATTCTTCACACTTTTTATTTTCAAAAAAACTATTTCAAGTATGATTTAAATCTTCTTAAATTTTCTCCGAATTTGGAAAATATAAAAACGATATCCTTTTTATTAAGATTTATCATACAACTAGACAATCTATAAGATTTTGGAACGATTATCAAAAAGATTATTGCCAGATATTTAAAAAATATCCTTCCTTTAATCAATTTATCATAAGAAATTAATTATTTTTCTTATTTTTCTTATATCAATTTATTTTGAAAGAAAATCGCTTTGAGACAAGTAATACTTCGGATAATATCGGATTACCCCCATACCCGCTGTTCGATTGCCTCCCACGTTAGTATATTCTCCCATCTTGCATAATATTCCCAACTAATCATAAATTTATTAAATTCATTATCGTTCCAAATTACTCTTATATATGGAGACAATCGTTTCATTTTTCTTTTATTTTCTAAATAATCGGTTCACCCCCACATGCGTGGGGACAATCCTTCGTTAAGTTTTCTAAAGGGAGGATTTGACGGTTCACCCCCACATGCGTGGGGACAATACTTAAATTTTTTTCTAAATTCTCTTATCTGAAGATTTCCAAAGAGATAATAAATTTTGGTATTTTAACTCTCTAAATATTAATTTTATAATATCAATAAAATTAAAAAATCTTTTCTATAAAATCATTAATATTTAGATTTCATATCTGAATAAGTAACTAAATTGAGTAAAAGCAGAATTTGCAGGTGAATTAAGGTTTTCAGTTATTCGTAAGAATATTAAATAAAACACTAAGGATAATATTAAAAATTGAGAAAATCGTTAAATTCAACGATATTATTTATTTATTAGTGTAGGAAGAAGATATTGAAAAGAAAATAAAAGTCACTAACAATGGGATTAAAAATCCAGTAGATTTGAGAAAAAAATTTCATATTAAGGATGTTAATTATGTTATTGTCCGAGAAAACGAAAAGGAGAACATTATAATAGAAAAATTGAATCAATTTATGAATTACGTAAAAAAACACTAAAAATTGAGGCGATCGACGATGTGGTGATGGACTACTCGGGAACAGAAAAAGTAACTTCATAAATAAGATTGAAATATTCAGTAAAGTAGTTAGGGGTTATTCGAAATCTTTAATGTGTTGAAATCGTTCGACCGGTTTTAATAAAGTTTAAATTACCGTATGTACAATTCAGTTTAGAATTTTAAGCCAAAATCTTTTAAGATAGATCTCTTTATCTTGGTTAATTTAATAGATCTACTGTAAATAGATGAAATGAATTTATTTCTTTCAATTACAAGCAATTACAATAATAGAATGATATAAAAGGTAATAAAAAAATGTCAAAAATGAGAGCAATTCAAGTGAGCAAGCCGGGTGCCGAGTTTAAATTGGTGGATATTGACATTCCCGAGCCAAAACAAAATGAAGTTCTTATTAAAGTAGAGGCTTGCGGGATTTGACATGGAGATGCGTTAGTGAAGGAAGGTCATTTTCCTGGATTAGCGTATCCTAGAACTCCTGGGCATGAAGTCGTAGGAATTATTGATAAATTAGGCTCTGATTCAGAGTATTAGAAAGTAGGGCAAAGAATAGGAGTTGGATGGCACGGGGGGCATTGCGGATATTGTAGTGCATGTCGTGATGGAAATTTTGGAGCGTGCGAGAATGCACTTGCTACGGGAATTATGATTGATGGAGGATATGCAGAATACATGGTAGCAAGGATGGAAGCGCTTAAACTCATTCCTGAGGAGCTCAATTCTATAGATGCTGCACCCTTACTATGTGCCGGTAGTACTACCTTTGGAGCATTGAAAAGCTCCAATCTGCAAGGTGGAGATTTAGTAGCAATTCATGGATTAGGTGGTTTAGGACATCTCGCGATACAATATGCAAATAAATTAGGCTATCGAGTTGCTGGTATTTCAAGAGGGAAAGAAAAGAAGCAATTAGCAAAAAAACTAGGCGTCCATTATTTTATTGATTCAACTGAGGTTGATCCAGCTCAAGAATTAATGAAATTAAGTGGTGTTAAAGCAATATTATGTACAGCTCCAAATAGTAAAGCGATAGCAGGACTTGTAAATGGTTTAGCAATGAATGGACACATGATCATCATCACCTATTCAGGGGAGCCAATGACCATATCTCCAATTGGATTAATGAGGGGGAAAAAGATAATTAATGGATGGGTTGGAGGAAAACCTCAAGATGCATTGAAATTTAGTGTTGTTTCGGAGGTCAGACCAATGGTCGCGACATTTCCTCTCGAACAAGCAACATTAGCTTTTGAAAAGATGATGAATTCAAAAGTTCATTTTCGGGCGATATTAAACATAGGAGGGGAGTAATTTGACAGATATACTTAAACTGATTCAAAAAAGGCACTCTAGTAGAGGCCAATTTGATTCAAACAAGAGAATTTCAAAGGACGACTTAAACATGATTTTAGAAGCAGCGCGTTGGACTCCAAACGCACACAACATGCAGAATTATGAAATCATTGTAATCGATGACGATAAAATGATTAAAAAAATAGGACAAATTGAATCTATCACCTCAGAAGAATTTATTAGAGAAAATTTCGAACAACTTTCGATGTCAGAAGAGGAACTAAAAAGAAAAAGGACAGGAATTTTAGGTAATCAATTTCCTCCTAAATGGACAGACGCTTCTAAAATTGAGGAAGCAATTAAAGAAAGGAAACCAACACCTCTCAGTTCTACTATTAGAGGCGGTAATACTATATTACTAGTAGTTTATGATGCGAGAAAAAGAGCTCCCGCATCTGAAGGCGATATATTGGGATTTATAAGTCTTGGTTGCAGGATGGAAAATATTTGGCTCATGGCTCAGGAATTAGGTATTAACATGCATATCATGAGTGCATTCAACAGTTTGGAGGAAGAATTAAAAGAACTGCTTAACATCCCAGATTATATGAAAATTGGATTTTTTAATTAAGTATGTCAATACAATTCACTCTAAATCTGCATAGATATTACTTAAAAAGTTTAAATATCAAGGGTTTCCAACTTTTTTAGCCAAAATTGAGATTCTTTCAAAAATATCTTCCAAATCCTTGCTATATTCTGTTAAAGAGTATTCGACTTTTATTGGAATTTCATTATAGACTTCTCGGTGAACTAAACCAAATTGTTCGAGTTCTCTTAATCGGGAGGTTATAGTTTTTGGGCTCCCTTCTAATTTTGTTTCAATTTCATTAAATCGAAGTTTATTTTCGATTAATAATTCTCTAATGATCGGCATTACATATTTCTTCCCGAAAAGGGACAATATTCTTCTGACATAACATTCCTCCATACAATTATCAATATTTTCATGCTTCGAACAATGCCATGTTAATGAATTAATATTATCTTTGTTTTTGCCTGACATATTCAATATCATTCTAATACTTTACTTATA
>JARRLT010000226.1:0-10027 GCA_037386725.1 Promethearchaeota archaeon | reverse complement strand
TATAATTCCAGAGGAAAAAATCTACATTTTAGAAAATGGCAAAAGAACAGAAATAGATAATAGTGGATTTGAACACTTTAAATAATCTCAAACAAGTATATTGACAATATAGATATTGAATGTTTAGCCAGACAAGTTAGCAATCGAAAAAGTTTTATATTATTGGTAACTTAAATATATAAGCTCGATTAATATCTGCTTGATTATAAAATATATGTTTAAATTTGATATTTTGGGCTATTAGCGCAGAATAAGTACAATTCGAGCTTTATGCGTAAGCAGGTAGCGCAGCAGGCTTTTAACCTGAAGGTCGTGGGTTCGATTCCCACATAGCCCGCAATTTTCAAAATAATCAATTTCTACTTTTCCAATGAATATTATCAAAAGGAATGAATATGAGAATAGATAAATTAATGTATTTCAATTTATTTAAAATATTAAGATTAAGTTTTTAGAATAGAAATGAGTGCTCCAGAATTTAAACTTCCGTCTGATGAACCTGAACAATTATTAATAAAATCTCAAGATAATACTGACCCAAAATATGGAATACAGCCACATGAGAGAACTATAGAGCAATTATTTGAATATGGCGTAATTAATTTAGATAAAGTAAGTGGACCTACCAGTCATGAAGTAGTGGCATGGGTAAGAAGGATGTTGGGGGTTGATACGATAGGACATGGGGGAACTCTCGATCCAAAAGTAACAGGAGTGTTACCAGTTGCACTTGGGAGAGCCACAAGAGTTTTATCCGCCCTTTTAAGTGCTGGAAAGGAATATATATGTATTATGAAGCTTCATACAGAACAGCCTAAAGATCGCATAGAAAAAATATTGAACGTATTCTCTGGAAAGATATATCAACGTCCACCTCTCAAATCTTCAGTTGCACGTAAACTAAGAATCAGGGAAATATATTATACTAAACTCCTTGAAATAAACGAACGAATGGTTTTATTTAGAATCGGATGTGAAGCAGGGACATATATAAGAAAATATTGTTTTGATGTTGGAGAGGCACTATGTTCAGGAGCTCATATGTTGGAGCTAAGACGCACGAGAGTTGGAAATTTTACCGAAGAAGATAATTTAGTAAGTCTCCAAAACTTAAAAGATGCATTTACTATATATAAGACTGAAGGAGATGAATTTTATTTACGAAAATTTCTCTTTCCTATGGAAAAAATGGTAGAACACATCCCTAAAATATATGTTCGAGATTCTGCTGTCGACGCATTATGTCATGGAGCAGACTTAGCTGCCGCTGGAGTATGTTTCATCGATGCTCGAATTGAAGAAAAAACCCAAGTTGCCCTTATGACATTAAAGAAAGAATTGATCGGTTTTGCAATTGCCCGCAAAGATGCAATGTCGATTTTTAAGGCGAAATCCGGAATTGTGGCTAATTTAAATAAGGTCTTTATGGAAAGAGGCACCTATCCGCATTGGAATTTAAATAAAAAGTAAATTTGATGGATCGATGGCAAAAAAGCACGAACATTACTCTACAAAATTTCCCGATGTCGAGTTTAAACGATTTACCGTATCTGAAAGTTTAAGAGGGCACTTATATCTTTTTAAAACAGCTACTGGCATGTTTTCTTATCAACAAATAGATCTTGGAACCCAAATTCTTATTAGACATATGATAATCCCTCAAAAGTCAAGTGTTCTACTTGATTTAGGAGCGGGATATGGACCAATAGGGATTGTTTTAGGATATAAATCTCCAGATAGTACGATATATTTTGTTGAAATTAATGAACGTGCTATATGGGCATTAAGAGAGAACATAAAAGTTAATTTACCAAATAGTGCGAATAAAGTAGAAATTTATTCCGGAAATTATTTTGAACCCCTTAAAAAGAAAGATGTGAAATTCGATGGCATTTATATGAATCCACCTATAAGAGAAGGACGAAAAAAGGACAAAATTTTTTAGAAATCCTACTTTGTATAAATTAATTATTTAATGTGTGAACTATCTTTTGACTAAGAAAAAAATCGATGTTTTACAACACCAGTTGGTTCCGAAACACGTTTTGTTGACCAAAAAAGAAACACAAGAGTTATTAGATGAATATAACATCCGATTCACTGATTTGCCTCAAATATTTGAAAAAGACCCTGTAGCTATAGCAATAGGGGCAAAAGAAGGAGATGTAATAAAGATTGTTCGTGAATCGGAAACAACTGTGAACGAGTCTTTGTATTATAGATATGTCATTAAAGAAAAATCATAAAAGTATGTCCTTTATTCTAATTATTAAAATAGGTTTTTATTTTGAGTATTGAAAAATTAACAAATGAAGACAAATGGTCTGTATTGAAAAGCCTCTTTGATGAGAAAGGACTTGTCCGCCAACATCTCGATTCCTATAACGATTTTATTGAAAAAGAAATGCAGAAAATCGTGGATGAGAGCGGAGAGGTCGTCCCAGATATACCGGGGTTTAAGATAAAATTTGGAAAAATCAAAGTCGGTTCTCCTAAAGTTAGAGAGGCTGATGGAGCCACAATGGAGATCACACCCATAGAAGCTCGAATTCGTGAACTTAGTTACGCCGCAGATATTCATTTAGAGATGACCCCAATCACTATTGATGAAAGAACACAGAGAGAAGAAGCGGAAGAAACTCTTGATATTTACATTGGAAAATTACCAATTATGTTAAAAAGTTGTCGTTGTCCTTTAGAAAAACTATCTGAACAAGAATTAATTAATAGAGGGGAAGATCCTTTAGATCCTGGTGGATATTTCATAATTAATGGAACAGAACGGGTCTTGGTAACCCAAGAAGATTTAGCACCAAATAGAATCTTAGCCGAAGAGGCAAGTCGCAGTTCAAGTGCTACACATCAAGCAAAAGTTTTTTCTACAAGAAGTGGATTTCGAGCTCCAGTAACAATTGAAAGAAAGAAAGATGGGAATCTAAGAGTTTCATTTCCATCAGTGCCGGGGAAAATCCCCTTAGCAATTTTAATGCGAGCTCTCGGATTACACTCTGACAGGGAAATTTTTGAAGCAATTTCTGAAAATGATGAAATTCAAAAAGAATTAATTCCAGTAATTGATGTTGCTTCAGAAATTCAGGTATTAAAGGATCCGGAAAAATCACAACAGAATGCATTAGATTATATTGGAAAAAGAGTTGCGATTGGGCAAACTAAAGATTATCGTATTAGAAGAGCATTACAGGTCCTTGATAGATATTTACTTCCTCATATCGGAAATGAGGAAGAAGATCGGGTTAAAAAGGCTTATTATTTAGGTCAAATGGCCCAAAAAGTTATGGAACTTGCTTTAGGATTAAGAGAACCGGATGATAAAGACCATTATGCTAATAAACGATTAAAATTAGCAGGAGAATTATTTACTTCATTGTTTAGAGTAGCCTTTTTAAATCTTGTAAAAGATATTAAATATCAACTTGAACGAACAGCAGTAAGGGGAAGAGCTCCAAATATTAAAACAGCTGTAAGAGCAGATGTTATTACTGAAAGAATCCGACATGCTTTAGCCACAGGAAATTGGGTTGGTGGAAAAGCAGGTGTAAGTCAACTTTTAAATAGAACTAACCATGTTGGAACGTTAAGTCATTTAAGAAGAGTTATCTCTCCTTTAAGCAGAAGTCAACCTCATTTTGAGGCAAGAGATTTACATCCAACCCAATGGGGAAAGATTTGTCCTGCTGAAACTCCAGAAGGTCCTAACTGTGGTCTTGTGAAAAACTTAGGTTTAGCAGCAATTATTTCAGTTGGAACTGAGGAAAGAATCATCGAAAACATCCTTATTGATCTGGGAGTGGTACCGATTAATGAGGTTATCAATATTAGAGGAGATAAAGTAAAAGTCTTTTTGAATGGAAAACTTGTAGGAATTCATCAAAATTATAATCCTTTCATTTACCAATTACGAGAAAAACGACGGAAAGGAGAGATCGGACAACATGTAAATATAGGATTTTATCATGATTCTAAAGAAATCCAGATCAATTGTGATGCGGGAAGAGCCACCAGACCTTTATTTGTAATTAAAAATAAAAAATTATTAATCACCGAAGATGACATAGAAAAAGTTCGTGAAGGAAAATATATCTGGTCTGATTTAGTAGAAAAAGGAGTTATTGAATATTTGGATGCTGAGGAAGAAGAAAACGCATATATTGCAATGTTCGAAGAAGATATTAATTCAGAACATACGCATATGGAAATTTCTCCAGCAGCTATCTTAGGAATCTGTGCTTCAATCATTCCATTTCCAGAGCATAACCAATCTCCAAGAAATACCTACGAGGCGGGGATGGTCAAGCAAGCATTAGGTTTATTTGCCGCAAATATGCATCTACGATTGGATACTCGTGGTCACACTCTGCATTATCCTCAACAACCTTTAGTAAAAACAAGCCCAATGGAAATTGTTGGATTCAATCAACGTCCTGCGGGTCAGAATTTTGTTATCGGAATGATGAGTTTTGAGGGATTTAACATAGAAGATGCAATTATTATCAATAAAGCTTCAATAGAGCGTGGATTAGCAAGATCTCACTTTTTCAGAACGTATGATGCTGAGGAAAGAAAATATCCGGGAGGAGAAGTTGATAAATTTGAAATCCCAGAACGTGGAGTCCGTGGATTTAAATCAGCAGAATCTTATCGTCTCTTATCCGAAGAAGATGGTATTATTGAACCCGAGACAGAGGTAAAAGGTGGAGATGTATTAATAGGAAGAACTTCACCACCGCGATTCATCAAATCTTATGAAGAATTTGAGTTAATGCAACCAAATCGTAGAGAAACATCAAAAAATATGCGTCATAATGAGCAAGGAATAGTAGATACTGTACTCATTTCTGAAACTGTTGATGGGAATAAATTAGTAAAGATAAAAGTTCGAGATTTGAGAATTCCAGAATTGGGAGATAAATTCTCTTCACGCCATGGACAAAAAGGAGTACTCGGAATGGTGGTAGATGAATGTGATATGCCATTCACTTCCGATGGAGTAATTCCAGATGTAATTGTAAATCCTCATGCTATGCCTTCAAGAATGACCTTAGGACAATTATTTGAGGGTATTAGTGGAAAGATTGCATGCTCAACAGGAAAATTAGGAGATGCTACCGCCTTCGAATGGAAAGATATTACTAAACTTCAAGAGCAATTAGTTGATGCAGGTTTTGAATTTGATGGAAGAGAAGTGATGTATAATGGTTTTACAGGTAATAAATATGAAGCAGGAATCTATTGTGCTCCAATATATTACCAAAAATTATATCATTTAGTGGCTGATAAATTACACGCAAGAGCTAGAGGTCCTGTACAGATCTTAACTAGACAACCGACTGAAGGAAGAGCCAGAGAAGGTGGTTTAAGATTCGGAGAAATGGAGAGAGATTGTTTAGTTGGACATGGTAGTGCTTTATTACTCAAAGAACGATTACTTGATGAATCTGATAAAACAACAATTTTAGTTTGTGAAAAATGTGGACTCTTAGCTGTTTATGACAGAAATCGTGATAAACGATATTGTCCTGTATGTGGAGAAGGAACAATTATATCAAAAGTTGTTTGTTCTTATGCTTTTAAACTTCTTTTACAGGAAATGATGAGCTTAGGACTTGCTCCAAAAAAATAGAAAGATATTATTTTTAATTCTTAAAATGATATTGAAAATCCTAAAAATGTGTATAATTCAGGTAGTACACAGTAAATGAGATATAATATAAATAAGGTAAGGAGACTAACCCAAAGAGCTGTTGTCCATTTTATATCGAGAAGGGATTTTGTGAGGAATAAAAGCAATAGAAATCCAATAATAACAGCTAATTGTGGAAGATAATTAACACCGCCATTATCAATTAGATCTCTTAAGGATGCCAAGGCGCCTCCAATTGCTGATAAAACCACTCTTACTGCATCAATAACAATCGGTAATACTAGAACGATTATAAATGCCAAAATTATAATCATTACAATTTTATCTTTTGCTTTTACCTTCGATTCGATTACAGTCACCGAAATAAATAGGATAAGCGTTACTATTACTGTTGCTAAAATTAACCAAAGAATAAACAAAAGAGGTTCTAGTTGAAATAACATATTTTTTCACGTTTTTGATATTTTTATATTGTGTAATTTAATATAGAAATATACGATCTTATCTTTATTAAAACTTAAGAATGAAGTTTTGAAAGGAAAGGAAAAATTAGAAAATAATTTGTTTTCTTTTTAAAGGAATTATAATCCAAGTGCTTCTAAAAAGAATTGAATGGAAAATCCCAAAAAAACAGACGCCACAATTACGGTTAGTACTGATAAACGGATGCTTAATTCTCGACCGTATTTGTTATATATAAGTAAGATCACTAACGCAGCTGCCCCTATAAATAAAAATACCCACGCCAAACTCCATAGTGGTAAAGATATTATATCCATCTGAAATAAAGTATTTAGCATTTATCATCAAGTTTCTTAATTGAAATTATTTTAGAATATTAACCATTGTTTTTTAACTTTATTGATAAGCTTCCTTTTAAAAAATTTTCTCAAAAGGTAACTATCTTTAATTATAGCTAAAGTCTTGTAACCTAAAGAAATTATACAAATTTAAAGATTTTCTTATCTTCATTGTTAAAAGATCTAATAGATACCTTAACCTCAGCAAAAGAACTTAATAACTATTAATTGAAAGTATTTCGTTTTAGATGGAATATATAAAGGGAATAAAAATTTAAAGTTATGAACACTTGATATACTATAAGAATAGTTAAGAAACATTAAAAATTTCATAGAACTTTGATATATTATGCATTTTATAAAGAAAATTATAGAAAATCCTCAATTTGATGATCCCGCTGAAAAACATATGGATATTCATCGCCATTTTTATAGATACTCTAGAGGCGAATTTATTGGTCCAGCATTTCAAATCTGGAGGACCAGTTCAAAATTATCATTAAAAGGATCTTTTGAATATGAAGATTTAATTTCTGAAATTGTTTTAAAAAATTCAACGAAAAATAAGGTTAAAGCAGATGTCATACTTATTTCTGGAAAGGATATAACGGATGAACTTCGAGAACTAGGATTGAATTGGGAAATGATTGAATCAACAGGAAAAACGCAGAACTTTAAATCGAAAGAAACTGGAGAAGTAGAAATTGAAACACTTATAAAGACTATAGACACGTTAAGAAAAGACAGTTATTTACTTCTTAATTTTAATATGGGAAAAAGCCATTGGATGATGATGTTAATAGTAGAATCCAATTTAGTAAAGGATATTTAGATAATAATGATGATACCATTCAAATGGTACTTAAAGAGATGATTCCTGATTTCATAGAAGATTTAAAAGAGGATTGGAGTAAGATTACCGTGACAAATAATTACAAAATTGATGCAATTGAGATACCTAAAAAGCTAAAAGAAACGAAAAATTCAAGATTATTAAGAATAATGGCTATAAGAAAAGGTAAACTAATTAGAACCGCTGATGTTGATGGAGAATTTGTTGAAAAACAATACTCGATAGTAGTTTAATAAAATTTTAATACCATTTGCTTTTTAAATTATTATCAATTCAATTTTTACTTATAATCAAATTAAAATTATTTTAAAGATATATAATAAAGAGGTTTATAACCATTACAAAATTAAAGCCTTTATTACGCTCAATCCTGTATATTATCGGGGGAGAAGTAGCAATTGAAGTAGGGCGTGAACTTTTAGAAGCTAAAGGTGAAGATATTACTGATGAAGAAATAACCGAAAACATTAAAGATAGAATTAAAGGCAAAAAAGATTTCGAACCCGATGACGAAGAAATTCTTAAGCTAAACACTGTAAGGAAGACTTTATACAAGCTTTATAGTGAAAAATTAGCTCAATTCCGTCGTATCCGAGACAAATCAACAGGTTGGTTTATATATTATTGGTGGAGCGAATTTGACCTACTTGAAGAGATCTTAATGGAAAAGAAGAAACTTCTTCAACGAAAGTTAAGAGAACGTCTAGAATATGAAGAACAAAACTATTTTTTTGTGTGTAAGGATTGTGAAGAACCAAAAGACACATTTACTTTCGATGAAGCATTTGAACTTAATTTTCGTTGTCCAGAATGTGGAGGTAAATTAGAAGCGCAAGATAATGAAAAAATAAAAGAATTTCTGAAAAAAAGAATCGTTCAAAATGAAAAAATAAAGTTCATTAAAGAATAAATCTGTTTGAGAAACATTAGAATTATAACCTTAACTTTCTTTTAACCATTTTAATAAAAGTTATATTTAATTAAATTCAAGATAGATAAGATTTTTTAGAAATTTTAACAAAAATCTAAAATGGGTGTAAATAATCATCATGGAGTTTAAGGAGAGATTTTCTACATGTTCTAAAGATTGTTATGTAGATTGTGTATTTAAAGGATTTTGGGATGATAAGGATCAAGTAAAAAAATTTCAATACTGAATGCCTCTGAAATCCCATCCTTTTACGAAAGGTTTTTTCTGTCCAAAACTAAATAAAAGAAAAAATCTACTCTATCATCCCAAAAGGATTAAAACACCTCTCATTCGTTCTGGACCAAAAGGAACCCAAACATTTAAAGAAGCTTCATATAACGGCATTCTAAATATTATAAATCAAAAAGTTAATGAGGTTAAGAAGCACTTTGATTTCAATTGTATTTTAGCAGCATTCTATTCTGGGAATTCAGGATTAATTTCTATGTACGGACCTTTGAGACTTTTCTATCAAATTAAGGGAACTATAACAAAAGGTGGAATCTGCAATGAAGGTGGTATTGCTGGATTAAGTGAAATATTCGGAACCTATTCAATCACGAACCCATTCCAGATCTCATCTCCTGAAACTCGATTGATTGTAAATTGGGCGGCTAATGTTTCTAGTAATAATAACCATGTCAATTTTTTAATAAAAAACAAGATAAAACAGAATACTCCTCTCATAGTTATTGATTCAAGAAAAATTTCAATTGCAAAATACGCAGATTTATTTTTACAGCCATTTCCAAATTCAGATCACCTTTTAGCAAAAATAGTTTTATACAAACTTATTAAAAATGAGATACTTGATCATAAATTTTTAGAGAAGTATGTAGAAGGTTATGAAAATCTTATTAATGAAGTTTTATCAATAAATCCCTCAGAATTAATTCCTTTAATAGGAGTAAAAGAAAAAGAAATAGATCAATTTGTTGGTATGTTAAGTGCCTCAAAATCACACACTATCTTTAATATAGGATACGGACTACAAAAACATAAATACGGTGGAAGAATAATACAAATAGTCTCACTTATTCAAATTTTTCTTGGAAATATAGGTAAACCAGGCAGTGGAATTATATATTCTCAAAGTGGATTTAACAAACCTATTAAGGAACCTATTATTAATTATATAATTCAAAAGTCAAAATCCTCAAGTGTTAAAGAATTTGAACTTATTAATTTGACGTCTGAGTTAAAGAAAGAAAAATATAAGATCCTATTTATTTATAATTTTAATCCTGTAAGCTCATTACCAAATCAAGATGATTTACGAAAAGCTTTATGTCAAAAGGGATTATTTACTGTCGTTTTAGATCTATTTTTAAACGAAACAACTAAGTATGCAGATATAGTCATCCCCGTTAAGTTTGATTTGGAAGCCAGTGATCTAGTTTTTTCTTATTACATCCCAGGAGTATCTATTATCGAAGGAGGACCATGCCCATATGAGAATTGCAGAAGTAATTATGATTTTTTTAGAGATTTAGCAATTAAAATGAATTTAAATAAGGATGGTTTGTTTAATGAGGATCATTATCAACTTTATAAAAACACTCTGAAAAAATTACCTGAACCAATTAGAAAAAAATTGGAGGAAGAGGGTTATTATTTGCTCCACAAGAATGATACAATATTATTTGAAGATCTTCAATTTCCTACCCTCAGTAAAAAGATCCAATTAACTGATATCACATTTGATTTTGAAACCGAAATTATTAATTATTTAAATAAACGAG
>JARRLT010000225.1:0-3805 GCA_037386725.1 Promethearchaeota archaeon | reverse complement strand
CTTTCCTTAATTTGATGGAAAGCATCACAAATTACAGGATCTTGGCTCATCTCGCATCTTATTTTAAGAAGAGCAATAATCCTTTTTTTAATTTCTTCATTAGAGTATTTTGCCGTTCTTTTTAGGATTGTTGCTACGGAACGCTGTAAATCTAGTGAAACGTCATCACTTAAGTTTTGAAGTAGACGATTGAGTAAACTCTTTAATCCAATTTCATTAATTATAAGGACAAGAGAATTAATCATACTTTTTCTTACATCTTCAGATTTATCTTCGAGTAATCGTAGGATATCATTAAAAATTTTATTGATTTCTTCCAATTTATATACTTTAATTAAATTTGCAGCAGATTCTCTAACTTTTGAATCAGGATGCTTTAAATTTTCTATAATTGTATTAAAAGGTAGAATTTTTGGATTTAAATTATCTATCTCAGAAATAATATCCATAGAAGCCTTCCTAACCCATGCTTCCCTATCATTGATAACTGAGATCAAACTTTCTAAAATGGGATCCTTTTGTTTTGTTGCTTTGTAAATGCTGCCTAAACTTTTCACTGTTGCTTCTCTTACACTCCATTCTTCATCATTTAGACCAAATTTTTTAAGAAGTTCAATTATAGATATAGGATCATTAGATTTAATCCCCATATAACTTAAAATTCTTATACATGTTTCTCTAATAAAAGAATCCTCATCATTCAATAACATTTTAATAGAATTAACATCTAAAATTTCTGGAGTCACTCTAGAGATTTCTAAAAGTGATCTTACGAGAGTATTTTTAAGGGAACCTTCTTGAGCCTCTATGAGGTGGAAAATGATATTCAGATTGGATTTTAAAGCTTTTGGCTCCTTTTTTGCGATCTTTGATAATAATTTAAAAGCTTCTTTTCTTATTGAAGTATTTGTTTCTTTTTTCATTAGGTCCATTATAGGCTCTATTTCAATAAGATCATAGTATTCATTAATGAGATCGTCGATAATCATTACAGCGTTTAATCTTTCGTCCTCATTTTCGGACTCTAAATATTTAATAATCTTGGGTATCATTTTATTTGGTTCTTTTTTAGTAATTTTTATCAAGGTTTCTGTGATGATTCCTTTCGAGATAAATTTGGTAAGATCTCTCATTTTTATAAGTTCTCTAATAATAAGCTTAGGACTCTTCTCAAAATTTTGAATAAAAATTTGAGAAACTTTTTCACGTAATTCTAAGTTATCTGATTTAATGTAATTTTTAAGGATTTTAACAATTTTCTTTTTATCCTTTTCCCATATATATCCAAGTAAAGTAAAAATATCAACCAATACTTCTGGAGGTCTCTCATCTATTCTTTCTAAAATTAGATTTAAATCTACTTCTTTTGACCTTTCATCATAATATTTTTCAATTGCTAAAATTGCACTCTTTCTTAATTTTTCATTGGAACTCATTAATCCTTCTATCAAAGAAGTGATAGGAACCTGTAACTTTCTTAGATTTCCGAATTTTGCTAAGACTTCAAAAATTGATGCCCTTACAGAACTAGAAGGATCATCAAGTAAACCGGTGATATATTCCATGGTTTTAGTGTCTAATTCTTCTAAATTTAGATTTTTTATATTTTTAATAGCGGCCGTTCGAATCATTTTATTGGAATGATTTATCTTTTCTAATAATATCTTACTTGGGATTTGATAATTTATTTTTGGCAATATTTCAAGTATAAGAACTTGGATCTCTTTATTAGGATCATCTAATAGTTTACTAAAATCAAAATCAATTTCTAGATCATCTTTAAAATCTGTTAATTTTAAAAGTATTTTTAATCCCAATTTTTTCAATCTCCATTCCGGATCTCTAATTAAATCACCAATAATATAGATCGGAAGTTTATGAAGCCATTCCAAATCTGCCTTTATTAGAGATTTCGCTATTGGAATTGATTTATCATAGTTTGGAGTTTTAATGTTTTCAATTATCCATTGTAAACAAACTTCTGGGGAATCTTTTTCTAATTGCGTCAAAATCGAATAACATAAATTACTAACTTTTGGATCGGGATCACAAATGCCATCCATTAGAGGATTCTTAAACTTTACTTGATCTAAATCAATTTCAGCCTTAAGAGGGATTCTTTCATACATTAATTTCAAAGTATTTTTTGCGTGTTCCCGTAGTTTGGGTTCTTTATGACGTATTAAATTAAATAGAGGAACTGGATCAAATGTCTGCCCACTTTCTGTTATTTTTGAATATTTTAAATTTCTCACAAAGTTACTATTTTTAACTAAGAAATAGTAAGATGTAAAAATAATAAGTAAAATTTCTTCTATAACAGCAGGCCAAGCGAAAGAAAGAAAGTATGTAGAGATAGGTTTAGTTAAAACCCATATATTAAATGTAGACATTAGCTTTTTAATGTTTACAATGAGAAAATTTACTAAAACGTTAATTCCAACTGCTGCTATCAAATAGGCCGCAAAATATATATCTATACTTCGATACTTTATTTTTCTTCCCCAAAACCTAGTAAAGTAACCGATAACTCCAAATAATAGGGTTACAAAAACCATACCCGAATAAGAATAAGTAGAAATAGCTAACTTTCCTGTAAAGAAGAGCCCGATAGTCTGAATCATTGAAATCCAAGCCCAAACAAAAACAAATAACATTAATCCAATTAGAATCCTTGAGAGTGGATCAGATAAAAATTCAGTAAAGTTTCTTTTTGCATCTTCAAAACCAATAAAAATCGATCTCTCTAAATATGGAAGATGATAGTATGCATTTGAAATGCCCGCTATATATCCTTTTGCGCCATAAAATGTCAAAATCATTAAAGGATAAAAAAGCATCCAAGATATCCATATTAAAATAAAAGGAACGCCCAGTAATGAAATAATAAAAGGTGGTAAGACGAAAATACCAAAATAAAAAATCATTGCTAAAAAAACAGAGGCTTTTTTTGATTTTGATCTATTTATGACATATTCGCTTAAATATTTATGAAATATTGTTAATCCTTCATCTGAACTTTTACTAAGTGCAATAAATAAAAAATCTCCTAGAGGATAAAGTGAGATATACCCTAAACAAATCGTAAATGGTATCTGTAAAACTAATGGATTTATATCTGGTGGAGGAGATGGACTATTTTTCCAAAAATCAGGAGTTTTAACTGCGAAAATAAAAGCCATAGCTATCACAATCATTATGCTTAAGCTAAAAATTAGACCATAGATAATGCATAGAATTTTACTTTTAATAGAAAACTCTCCTTTCCTAACAAGAGAAACTTGCTTATAGATTATAAAAAAACCAATTAGGAAAAGTACAATGAAGATAATTATTAAAATAATTTCAACGATCATGTTTATTAATTGAATTTAATCGGTTAATAACAAAATATATTTTTTAAAGTAGTTTTCTTAAATTTTGTAAAATATAAGATTATATTGGTTATTAAATTTGGTGATAAGCTAATGAGGAGAATGGAAGAAGGTATTAAAGATTCGCTTAAAAGAGTTAATTTTATCTTTAAAAATGAAGATATTTATACTGAATGTATTAAACATCATGATGGGTTTTCATTATTTAATGAATATTTTGGTCCGTTCGAAAAAGGAAAAAAGTATAAACTTCAATTTTTCATTGCATTACCGTTTATAGAGAATAATATTCTTAGAATAACTCAAAATGAACGATGTGATAATAAGGATGTACAAAGATACGCAATTAGTGAGAGAGATGATCGAAAATTAAAAGATTGGGAAAATGAATATTTTTTGAATCGCTTAATTGAATTCCAGAGATTTACTGA
>JARRLT010000224.1:0-13754 GCA_037386725.1 Promethearchaeota archaeon | reverse complement strand
AAAAAAAGGCTAATCTATTCCCAATAAGCCACGTAATCCAGGATATTGACTAGCTGCAAATTCCTTACTGATAGTTTCGGCATATTGGTGGGTGATACCTATTGAAATCAAAAGACCGGTCCCTGTAGTTAGTGCACCCAATGTATCTGCGAAAAACGCCAGTATACCAATTATGAAACCATTCAATATGACCAATGTAGGTATATATTTTTTCAAAATTCGTTCAATAATCTTTTCTGAGCTTCTAAACCCAGGTATATGCATTCCAGAATCTATAATCTGACCTGCAATATCTCTCGGAGCTAAACCACTTACTTCCACCCATGTGCGGCCGAGTATTATGCATAACGCTATAAATATTATTAAATATACTATTGCATATGGGAGATTTTGAAATAGATGCATTACACTTCTCGGTGGGGTTAGAAATAACATCAAACCCCATACTGGTTGTAAATATGAACTCCCACCTTGTGAACTGGTTTGAAAAATTCCGATAAGATTGATCCACGGTACAAGTGCAGGATTTGATCGTAATGCAGAATTAGGTCCCGCAATCATTTGTCCGAAAAACAAAAAGTTTGCGTAGAGCGCGTTGACCAATATAACTGGAATATTAGAGACGTAAAGTAGTTTCATAGGGTACTTACTTTTGAAGCCTCTAGTACCCGAATATTGAAGCGGAATCTCCACACGCGTACTCTCAAACCATACTACGATAACGAAAATAACGAGGGTTGTAATACCTCCTAATATTGATGGATATCCTCCAGCTCTATTCCATAAGTCACCTAATCCCGTTGATGGATTTCCATCAAAAAGAACTGAAAAGAATGCAATTACTATCCCTCTATACTTTCCAGCATCTGGGGTAGGAACAAAACTAAAAGCATTCCAAAATATTTGACCAGCAACTCCAGAAGCAATGAATAAGGAAACTCCACTACCCATTCCCCATCCTTTTTGAAGAATTTCATCTAAAAGAATTATAATAGTTCCTGATGCTAGCAATTGCAGAAAGATAAATGTTGCATTAATTATTCCTACGCTTGAAAGAGGTCCAAATGCTCCACCAATTAAATAAGCTACAATGTTAAATATAGTTAAAAATACTGATAATACCTTCTGTGCTCCACTAAACATTGCTCTGTCATAAGAATCACCCATATCAACATTTATGACTTTAGATCCCATCAATAACTGCATAATTAATCCTGCTGTAACTATGGGACCAATTCCTAATTCTGTTAGAGATCCTCTATGACTTGCTAAAATTACACGAAGCCAATAGAAATAGTCTGCAGTTTGCTGAACATTCACTCCATAAAGAGGAATCTGCGACATAACAACATAAATTACAAAAACAAGAAGCGTCCATATAATCTTTTCCTTAAATGTAACTTCCCGAGCAGGTTGCTTAATCTCAGGCATTATTCTAACAAAGGGACTGAAGAATTTTAAAAACTTACTAGTCATTTTTTTACACAGTGTCTATATTTTTCTTTAAAATTTTGAACTTTATTAACTTAAAATTTTCCGATAATTTTGAAACAATTTTAAAAAATATGAATTTTAAAAAAACTTTGCGATTTGAGAATACTTGCACCAATAAAAGCTTTAAAACTTTTAAAAGCTCCAAAAAAACATCAAAAAAATTTATTAATTTAAAGAGAAATTAAGTAGGGTCGAAGAATGAATTTTTAATAAATACTTAAAACCATTAAAATAAAAAAATAGAATAAAATAATAATACTTTTTTCTTTGAAGATAAGAAATTAATTCTGGCTGTTTAAATAATCATTTAAAGATTAATTAAACGTTCGGAAGATTTAAAACAAGCTTCCTATACCACTTGGGATTTCCTCTTCGTCTTCTTCCTCTTTCTTCTTTTCTTCCTTTTTTTCCTCTTTTGCTGGTCCTGCGGATGCTGCTGCAGGTACGGCTGCTACTGGAGCAGCTGATGCTGATTTCAAAATTGTTTCAATGTCGGTTTCTTTGAGACCGGCAACTAATTTTGTAATCTGGGTTTTATCCGGTTTAACATCAGCAGCTTTGAGGATTTTTTCAATATTATCTTCAGCTTCCTCTTCTTCTTCCTCTTCTTCAGGAGTTTTCTTTGATTCTTCTTTAGATGTTTCTGTTGGCCTTTGAATTCCTTCTCCGAGAATTAATGAGTTTATAAGATTTGCATAAGATTCAGCTTTTTGAATATAATCATCAATCATGTTTTCGTCGATAATGGGCATTTCAAAGAGTAAAGATCTCGCTCCTTGATATACTTTCATTATTAATGGTTCTATGGTTTCTTTATCTAAAATTTCTAATTCAATTGCCAATGAAAGAGCTGTAGCATAATGGGAAGCGATATCTTCTTGGAACGCTTCCATATCCATGTAAATTACCTCTTGAGGTATAATTTCTCCGTCGGCCCAAGCATAATGTATGTTAATGATTGATTCAATCGGTTCAATTCCAAGTTTCTTAAGTACTGCAGCTTCTTTTACAGTTACTGTTTCTCCAACTTTATGAGTTATTTTATCTTCACGAATCCATATTGTATCATTTTTAATCATAGTTGGAAGTTTTAAAGTCATATTTAATTCACTAATAACCTGGCCAGTCGGTAAACCAGTATCTCCCGCAGGAACAATTATATCAACTGGTGTTGCTTCGTTAGGCTTTGCTGCGACCATCCATTTGTTTTCTAAGAATGTTCTTCTAAGTTCGAATGGATCCATATCAGTGAATACTAGTGAAGATTGACCTGGTATGCCTTCAGTAAGTAGATCAAGATTTTCTTTTCCCGATTCTTCTTTATATTTTTTAATAGCTCTCTGTAGTAATGACTTTTTTGACATTTTAATTATAGCTTTTCCTCTTAAAATCTTCCTCATTGCTTGAACTTGTCTGTCGTTGATATTTGAAACTTTTATTACAATAACATTCTTGTACTGGTTTAAGAGCTCTACTAATCTGTCGACTTCTTCTACTTTCCATTGAGGAATTGTCTTTTTTGTCATCATTTTCTTATGCACCTATAACATTTTTTATATAATCCTCATCAACTTTAATAGGTCTTCCCATAGTCGTTTTAAGGTAGATTGATTGAATATTATTGTATTTATGGGGCATTTGATCTGCGATGTATTCTACGACAGTTTTCGTATTTTCAAATATCATTTTCATCTCCATTGACTTTTTCCCTACTTTTACTTGTAATATAGGGGTTTTTTTAACTTGGAGTTTAATAATTCTCGTGTAGCGATCAATTGCATTTTCAAGTTCTTCAGCGTTTGAAATGATTCCATACCCATCAGGGAATGGTTTAGGCATTTTCTTTTCTTGAATCGTTCAATTAAAGCTTCTAATTCATCTAAACTTAAAGTATCAGCACCCTTGTTCTTCGCAGCTAATAAAACCTCATCAGTAGCTATAACACAAACATTAGGGAGATCTTCCTTAATTACTTTATTAGGAAGTACTAATTCCTTATCAATCCGTTGCTTAGGATCATTCAAATTAATATCTTTAAGATTGATGATTAAATCGATGGATTCATCGAAATTTCGCTTTTTTGGTTTAAATCCTTCCTTTTTTCTTTCTGAATAGTCAATTGCTAAGTTAAGTGATTTTCGTAATAATTTGTCTTCTACTTTCATATTAAGAGACCCTCCGGAATTTGATCATCATATTCTCCTTCATCGATTCTTTTTTGAATAACTCGTGGGTCTTCACCTTCTACGGTAGCTCCAATTGATAAAGCAGTCCCTAAAACAGTTTTAACTGCTGCTTTGTAAGTCTTTTCTAAAAAGTTGTCTTTTTTTGCTTCAACAACATTTTTAATTTGCTCAATTGTCAAATCTCCAATTTTCTGTTCCATATTCGATGGACTGCCCTGTGAAGTACCCAATTCTTTTAATAAGAGTGAAGAGGTCGCTGGAGTTTCAACAAAAATTTCAAATTGCTTCGTTTCGGGATCACATTCAATTCTTACGGGAACGGATAATCCCTTAAATACAGATGTTTTTTCATTGATTACGTCTACGACATCTTTAATGTTAATACCGGTTGGACCAACAGCAGGACCTATTGGCGGTCCTCCTGATGCGCTCCCTCCTGTAACGAGAGCTTTTACAATTACTTTTTCCGTTTCACTCATATTTAAACACTTATTTTTAGTATATTATTAACTCAAAACAAAAGTTAAAGGAAATGAGACATATATCACTCAATTCAATATATCTTATCTTGCCATATTGAAACCGTTTATAACGTCCTAAGTCCTTTAAAATTGTTTCGACTTAGTAGTTGATTAAATGAAGTAGGATTAAAAAATTTTTTTAAAATTAAAAATGAAATTTAAAATTTCTCGTAAAAGAAAAAATCTTTAATTTGAATTTATAACGATTATCATTTCTTAAATAGCGAGATTTCTAGTCAGAGGTGTTCATAGATCGTAATTCTGAGAGCGTGTTTGTGGGTTTTGCTGTGAATTAAACATATAATTTGTTATTTAAGGTTATTTGCTTATCATGATCCAGTAGACCGGTCTACAATTTTCCTTATCTTCTATTAAAAAACAAATTAACCCCATATTTATACAAAGATCATATTCTTAAGTATTTTGTTTTCAAGATCTTATTCATATTCAATAAAGTATATTTTTTTCTCCTCTCCTTTATTAGCAACATGTATTTCACACTTCCCTCCATTTTTTTCAATAAAATCTTTTATAAGAGGTGAGATGATGTCATATACTTCATGTGCATCAACATTATTAATACTTAATATTCGAAAACTAATCTGACGTTTTTCCTTATCATAAACAGATATTTCACGTGGATAAAAAATCAATTCTTCTTCTACTTTTCTTTCTAGATCCTCAATAAAACAATTCTTCAATTCTTTACTGATTTTCTTATCTGTTATCCATGTTACTCTGATTATTTCAATATCCATTGGTTCTTCTTCTTCTTTTTCTACACGCTTAAGTTCTTGATCGAACCATTCTCTATACTTTTTAACAGCTTCTTCATACTCTGATTCTGAGAACTTGGTAAATATGCTTCTCGTTTCGTTTCCTTGAGTTTTACAATATTGTAATTTTGCTATTTCTTTCATCTCCCCATTTAAGATCAAAGTTTTAATAGCAGTTCTGAGTTCATCATAACTGGCTACTTCGCGTTGCCTAAAATCAATCCAAGCAATCAGTTCCCATAATTCAATAGGATCTTCTGGTTTATTATTTTCTAAAACCCACAGAATATCTTTTTCGAATTTCATAATCACCAATCATTCCTCTCTTTTAACTGGTCTATATCTTCTCTGTTCATTTATTAAGCAGTTTTTAGCTTTTAATTGAAGATTTACAAATTCTACATTTTCATATTAAATAAAATATATAATGAGTATTAGCTATAAAAAATCGTATAAATTTTGGGTTAAAATTAATAAAACATATTTTTAATTTCATTCTTCTTTTTTAAAGATGAAAATTTATTCAGATGTTTTTCAATTTTTACCAAATTCTTTCTGTGGTTAAAATATTTATCATCAAATAAACCGATCCGATTATCATTTTCCTTAATTTAATTAATTTCAATTATATTTTAAATTGAAAGGAAATATTGAATTATAGTCAAAGAAATTAAGAATTGGAACACTTGAATCACTTTACGGCAGATAGTTCGATGAAGAATTAAGAGTTTTATAATAAAATAACTGAAAATTGTAAAAATAGAGTAAAAGCTAAAATCTACAACACAATCTCCGACCGAAATCTAAATTTTTGTGAAGATATTCATCAGTAAGAATTTTCATTACTTCATCATACTCGAGATCAACTTCTTTAACAATATCTTCGATTTCTATTCCCGGAGTGGAAATCATTGTGAAAATTTTTTTCTTGATATTATCATCTACATTATCATTCATTATTTAAGAATAGATTTGTAGTTTTAAAAATCTAAAGATTATGATATAAAAAAATATATTGTTCTTTTCTTAATTGAGAAAAATCTAAAAAAATTGCAATAAAAGATTATTTTTCTAAAATAACCTTAGTTCTGAGAGTGCCAATTTTTTCAATTGTAGCTTCTAATACATCACCGGGTGTAAGCGGGCTGATCCCACTTGGAGTCCCAGTTGCGATTATATCTCCTTTTTCTAAGGTAAACATAGAAGAAATATATTCAATTAAATACGGTATTTTGAATAAAAGATGTTTTGTATTCGAAGATTGTTTGATTTCTCCATTAAGTTTTAACTCTATGTTTAAACTGTGCGGATCACCGATTTCGCTCTGGGGAATGATCGTAGGTCCTATTGGTCCAAAAGTATCAAATGATTTTGAGCGGAACCATGGTAAATTCTTAGATCTGTCTAATTTTTGCATCTTTCTAGCTGTAATATCTAAAAAAATTGTATATCCAAGAACTTTTTCAAAAGCTTCAGATTTTTTTACATGTTTACACTTTTCTTTAATAAGAAAGGCTAATTCTACTTCATGATCAACACGATTATAAAGTTCATTTTCATATAAATATCTAGGATAAACAATTTCGTCATTATTTTTTATAAGACAATTTGGTGTTTTTACAAATAACACTGGATTTTTAAAATTCATTTTCGAGCTTAACAATATTTCTTAATATACCAATTTTTTCAATTTCAGCCTCAATCACGTCTCCTGGTTGAATCGGACCTATACCCGCCGGAGTTCCGGTAGCAATAATATCCCCATATTCCAAAGTGAAGATTTTACTAATATATTCGAGAATTTCTGGAATTTTGAATAAAAGATGGTTTGTATTCGAAGATTGTTTAACTTCACCGTTTAACTTTAATTCTATTTTTAAATTATGCGGATCTTCTACTTCGCTATGAGGAACAATCCTGGGACCTATTGGTCCAAAAGTATCAAAGGATTTTGAACGAAATCAAGGGTATCCCGAAGTTATATCTTTAATTTGCATCTTTCGAGCAGTGATATCATTGAAAACACTATAACCCAAAACATAATCATAAGCATTCTCAGCCATGATATTTTTACATCTCTTACCTATCATAAACGCTAATTCTACTTCATAATCTACCCTATTATATTTCCTACTTTCATAGAGAAGTTTTGGATATAATATAGGTTTATTATGCTCAATAAGGGAATTGGGTAACTTTGGAAACAAAACTGGTTCTTTTGGGATTGGTAATTTAGTTTCTTTTATATGATCCAAATAATTAGTACCGAGACAAATAACTTTAGAAGGATTTAGGATAATTGTTCCAAATAATAACTTCACCAAGCAACACCGATTTTTTCAAATAAATTCATTAGCTTATTTAAAAATTGATAATTTATAAGATTACAACATTATTGTTAATTTTTAAAATTATTAATGTATGATGAGTCTTATGATTGATGATATTAAAATTTCTAAAGCTATAATTGAAACTTATTTAAAGGATTTAACAGATAATCTTAAAGTGGATGTTGTTATTGTTGGAGCTGGGCCTTCTGGTCTAGTTGCTTCTCGATTCTTGGCTGAAGCGGGACTTAAAACTATAATTTTTGAAAGAAAATTATCTATCGGAGGAGGAATGCTCGGAGGCGGAATGATGTTTAATAAAATTGTAGTACAATCAGAAGCAAAAAGAATTCTTGACATATTTGATATTAAGACTCATGAATTTGAACCAAATTATTTTGTCGCTGATGCAATTGAATCGGTTGGAAAATTAACTGCGGGTGCGATTGATGCTGGAGTAAAGATATTTAACTTGATTTCTGTAGAGGATGTAAAGATTGATGCAAATAATACAGTTGGTGGTGTTGTGATTAATTGGACTGCAGTACAAATGGCTAACTTACATGTTGACCCGTTAACTATTAAAAGTAGATGTGTTGTAGATGCTACCGGACATGATACTGAAATTATACATACAGTTTTAAGAAAAATTCCAAATGCTAAATTAAATACAGAAACTGGGACAATTATTGGTGAATTACCTATGAATGCGGAGATTGGAGAGAAAATCTTATTAAATACCACAAAAGAAGTTTATCCTGGGTTATATGTTACAGGAATGGCAGCTAATGCATGCTCTGGAGGGCAAAGAATGGGTCCAATATTCGGAGGTATGCTTCTTTCAGGTGAGAAAGTGGCTAATATAATTATTGATAGGTTAAATAAGAAATAAAGGGTTGCAACCTCAGCAATTCTAATTGCTGTTGGACTAGTATTAAGTTATTTAAATCCATTTGGATACTTTACAATATTTGGTACAAAAATTAATCCATTTGCTCATTTTATTAATGCTCTTTCAGGAGTACTTATTGGTTTGACATTTTCAGTTATAACAGCAACAAGTATTGCCACTTTAAGATTTTCTCTTAATATTGGTACAATACACGCCTTTCATGGGGGTATTTCTGGTGCTGTCGTGGTAGGAATCGTTTCTTACATCTTAAGAAAGTTGAAACCAAAATATGTTGATTTTGCTGCCTTAGTAGAACCTATAGGCACAGTTTTTATTGGTGGGACAATTGGCTATTTCGTTGTTCCAGTTGGGCCACTTCTTGAAGGATTAATATTTTATTGGGGATTATTTGCGGCAAGTTGTATCCCAGGATCTATTATGGGTTTTATTTTACTTAAAGTTTTAAAAAGAGCAGGGATATCTTGGAGGGATTTCTTTAATAATAATCATAAAAATTGATTTAGATGAATTTTTTGAAGAAAATTAATTTCGAGAAATTAATTAATCATTCTACGATTTTATATGGCGAAATCAATACAAAAAAGACCTTATATACTGCTAAGTTTCTTAAATTTTTATTAGAAAAGAAGAAAATCACTCCCGAAAATATCACAATTTTGGATTTTGCACCTAAATTAAAAATTATTGAAGGGATGAAAATAGGAGGTAGGATTTACGATTACTATAAGTATAATCAAAGTTGTATTGCACCTAAAATTGAAAATGAAATAATTCCCCCAAGACTTAAATCTAGCAATAAAAAGGACTTATGTAAAAACGCATTACATAATTACAATATAACTCAACAATTACTTGAATACTATAATGAATTTCCTACAAAAGTTTTATTGATCAATGATATATCAATTTATTTGCATTTAGGGAATAGGAAATTTTTCTTAGATTCAATAAATAAATCTAAAACCTTTCTGGGGAATATTTATTACGGTGATTCTATCGGAAAGAAAGAAATATTCAGCTTGTTTAATCTTAAAGAAAAGAAATATGCTGATAACCTAATCAAGAAGGCAAATTATTCTTTTCATCTTACAAAATAGTTAATTGAGTAAATGATCATTTGATTTAAATAATTCTTTTAGAAGTATATGTTTGCCCTCCCTTTTAAAATTATTATCTAGTTCATTAAATGAACTCCCATTTTCAGAATAACAATCTACATCATGAGTTTCTTCGAACGAAATTAATGTAGTTATTATTAGATTGGATATTGTTTTAATACATTTTGTGGAATCTCTATATTTAAATAAATCTGAAACAAGTTTAGAGAGAATTTGAAATTTCTTTTTCTGTACTTCATTTTGATCACTTGAACTTGAAATTGCTTCTAATTGGGAATCAATTACATCGTAACAATATTTTCTTTCTTTCGACTGATTTATGGAATTCATTTTATTTAACTTGAATTGAGTGTTAAGACCTCTTAATTTGAATATTTAAAGATATAATTTTTCTATAAAAAAAGAGAGTATTACCCCAGTATCACATTTAGAATAGATTTTTAAAAATCAAAATTTAAATGATTTAAGAGAACAAAATGATTATAAGAAAATTTGATAAAAATAATTATAAGATCATAAATATGAACTTTAATTAAAAATAAAAATTAGATTAGTTATATAAGCAAATGTGAAAAATAATGAAAAAACTAGTTTTATTTGGTCCTCCAGCGGATTTCCAAGGACAATAGAGCAAGCAAAGGCATTATCTGATATTACGGAGATTGATTTATTTCTATTGCTAGAAGTACCTAGAGATCTTTTAATAAAAAGAATCTTAGGACGATTTTCTTGTTCAGAATGCGGAAAAATTTATAATAAATTCACAATGTTACCCGAAAAGAAGATTAATGATGAAAAATGGGAATGTGATAAATGTGGTGCAGAAGTAAAATTTAAGCAAAGAAGTGATGATACAGAAGAGACACTGGAAAAACGCTTCGATGTTTATGAAGAAAATGCGAAACCGGTTATTGAATATTACAAAAATAAAGGTAAATTAAAACTTATAAATTCGGAAAATACCTTAGGGCTAACACAAGAGGAAATAAAAGAAATTATTGAAGTTTAATTATTTATTCTTCTTATTTTTTTATTAAATGGTGTTAAAAATCAAAATTTGTTTAGTAATTCCAATTAAAAATGGAAATTTAAATGAATCTCTTTCTATTTTTGCCAATGCAGCAAAGAAATCTCCTGATTTTATAGAGTTACGTTTTGATTATATTGATAATCCGAAAAATCTAACAATGGATTATATGAAATCTCTATTAAAGCTTTCTCAGATTCCAGTTATTTTTACATTTAGAAACTTTAATGAGGGAGGTGTGTCAAATATAAGCAATGATGATAGATTAAATATTTTTAATAGATTAATTCAAGTTAAACCCAATTATATTGATCTTGAAATTAATAATGACTTAACTTTTCTTAAACGGATAATTCCAGAAATAATTAAGAATAAAATCAATTTGATTCTTTCATATCACAATTATGCAAAAACACCCTCTTATGATGTTATAAACAATCTTATTATTAAAACTAAAGAGCGGTTAACCCAAGACTTAAATGTGTCTTCTTCTCAATTACAAAGAATTATTTTTAAACTTATATTTATGGCAAATAAGTTTGAAGATAATTATATTCCCCTTCAATTATGCCAAAATTTATCTAAACAAAATCAAAAAATAATTTCTTTTTGTATGGGTAATCTGGGATTCATTTCTCGCCTATTATGTATAAAAAATGGTTCTCTCTTAACTTATGCGTCATTGGATACTCAAACTGCCCCAGGACAAATTTCAATTGACTCTATGAAAAAATTTTATGATTTATTATTTTCAACATAATCTAAACAAGAAGTTGCGGAGATTATGTTATAACCGCTTTCAAAACTAAAATGAACAGGAACAGAAATTCCTACCAACTCTAAATTCGCTAATTTTAGAAGTATTCTTGAATTACCCTTTAAAAACGCTAAAGTTCTTTTTGGACCTTGATTTAAGGTCCCAATAACAATTCCTTTTTCTGGTATTCCTTCTCTATTATAAATAATAGTGTGTCCTTCAATTTTTATGAATCCCTCAGCCTTATGAATAGGTTCCGGCAATTGCTTTTGAAATATCAATTTTTGGGACTTTTTTTCTCGAACTGTATCCCATGATATCTTCGGAGGTTCTTTTCCATATATTCCGAAAGATTGTTTTGTGTTGTATCCTCCATTTGCGACCACCATGATTTTCTTGGAGGGATCTTTTCTTATTAAACTAACCGTTTTAGCAATAGCATGTAGAGAATAATTACTCCATGGCCCTCCAAAGTAAGGGAGTCCTCCAGTAAGAGTTAGATCTCTTTTTTTCTTTTTAGGAATTCCAATCTCTCGCTTTATAATCTCAACAATGCTATGAAAACATGAATATATATCAAATGCATCAATATCCTCAATTTGTAGCCCTGATTGACTAAGCGCATCTTGACATCCGTATCTTGCGGCTGGTGATGTATATAATTCTGGTCTTTGGCAAATAGAAAAAACATTTTCATAATCCGCTCCTCCCATAGGATAAACCCATAATTTTTGCGGAATTTCCAACTTTTGTGCTAGTTTATCAGTTGTCATGACTATAGCAGCAGATTGGTCAACAAACATATTTGAGCACATTCTTTTGGTATATGGATGATTAATAAGTCGATTCTTTTTTGAAGGAGTAATGATACGCTTCTTGGTATATACCTTTTGAGACCATGCATATGGATTTTGAGATGCAATTTGGGAAAAATGGTGAAAAAGATTTCCAATTACATTATTATGCTCTGAAGTACTTCTAGTCTTCTTATGTCTTAGTGCAGTTTCAAAAAGAGCATAAGAATAGGAAGGCACAATCAATTTATATTTATTTTCAAATTCATTTATACCATGCCAAATTTCTCCCTCCATATACGATGGAATTTCCTTTTTTGGCCAATTTAAAGTTCGATTTCCTTTTTTTGATTGATATAAAGAATAAGCAGCTTCTCCTCCAGTAATTAATATTGCAGAAGCATCTCCCATTGCAATCTTTCTCGCTGCCCTGTTTACTAACAGTTGAGGTGTATTTCCCCCATCAGATAGATAAGTTTTTTCTAAGGGAGTAAGATCTAAGGCATCAGAAAGTTCTTTTGGAGCATCTTTATAAGACCAACTATTAATATTCACCATATAAATGTGATCAATACTATTTTTTATTTTAGGTGTTTTAATATCTTTAATAGCTTGTTTAGACACTTTTATTATTAACCTTAATGGATCTAAAGGTTCTTCTATGGTTTTTGATTGTTTATATTGACTTACTCCAACGATGACTGGATTTAGATTCTCTTTCATCTTTTCGAATGGCTCTCATACTTGATAATTTTTTTAATAATTCAAGTATCTGTAATTTATCATGAAATTAATAGGTTCAATTCAAATTAACTTCGTTATTCTCATTTAAAGATTATAAACCAAAAATTAATATCTGTTTATAATTTGGTGTTTTTATAAGAAATATAAATCATTTTGATTAGCCATGGTAGTGTATTTTTCATTTTTATTTCATATTTATCAGCCACCAACTCAAATTGCTCCAGTAATTAAACAAGTTGTTAGAGAATCATATCGCCCAATTATTGAAACTTTACGCGCAAATCCTTCTGCGAAAATAACTTTAAATATCAATGGTACCTTAACTGAACAGCTCAAGGATTTTGGTTATAATGATATTATTGAAGCTATTGCCACCTTAGCATCAAAAGGACAGATTGAATTTACAGGATCTGCGAAATTTCATCCATTACTGCCATTAATCCCTGAACCTGAAATTAAACGTCAAATAGAACTCAATAATGAAACAAATAGACGATTTTTCGGTGAAGTTTATCATCCAAAGGGATTCTTTCCACCTGAGATGGCTGTATCTGAAGAAGTATTTTATATTGTTAATAATATGGACTTTGAATGGATAATTAATCCAGGAATTGCGAATACGTTACCAGATTTCCCAACAACTTTCATATCAAAATATCCTAATAATCTTAAACTTGTTTTTAGAGATGATTACATTTCTATTGATTGTGCTTTTGATAAAATTAATAATATTGAGGTTTTTGCCAATAGATTAAAATATAGGAATACTAGTGAGGATTATTATGTAATTTTGGCAATGGATGGAGAAACGTTTGGACACCATGTAAAACATGCAATTAAAAACTTTTTAAGACCTCTTTTTGAAGCTCTTCCTCATAGAGATGATATAAAATTGTGTAATATTTCTGAAATAATAAATAAATTTCCAGATGGGATTACCCAAGAACCTCGAGCTTCTAGCTGGTCTACAATGCCTTATGATCTCGCCCATGATGTTCCATTTCCACTATGGTTTAATCCTGATAATGAAATTCATCTTGAGCAACATCGCTTTTTTATGTACGCATTAACTTTAGTCCATCTCGCCTTAAAATATC
>JARRLT010000223.1:0-9228 GCA_037386725.1 Promethearchaeota archaeon | reverse complement strand
ATACTATCTGATTTTTTTACAAATACTTAAAAATTCCTTTCTTCTCTCTAAAAAGTGATTTGCAATATTTATTGGAAACATAATGGTGTCAACATACCCCTTTTCAGCTAAATCGATTCCAATATTTATATTATGCGTGCTTGCCCCAATATAATGTGCTTTTTCTTCCGCTTTTAATTGATTTGCCAGATTTAATAAACCATTTTCTCCTATTAATTTTTTATATTCTTTTTCCCTAATAAATTGGATGTTAATTATGTCTACATAATTAGTATTTAAATATGAAAGTGTTCTATCGAATAATTTTTTATTCTTCTTCACATTTCTCTCTCTTTTAGGCTTGCCATCTTTTTCTCCAGTCCCTAAATGGCATTGGAGTATAATATCTTCTCTATGTTCTTGAATAGCATTTCCAATATTTTTTATATAAGATAATTCATTAAAAAGAAAATCAAAAAAGTTAATATCATTATCAACTGCTCTATTTATTATATCTTCCACAAGATGTTTATCTAAACCGTTTAACCATTCTCCTCCTAATCCAATTTCACTAACAGAAATTTCAGTTCTACCCAATTTTCTAAATTGTATGTTATTCACCTTATAATATTTAAAATTAAAGATTATTTGAAGGTAACTAGAGTTATAAATTTCTAAAAGTATTATCTATCTCATATTATTTTATTGCAAATTCTTAATATAATTAAAAAATAGTTAAAAAATATTAAATTTGTTTTATCTGCACTATTTTAAGAGATTAATCAAAAATAGTGTCATTGACAACTCTAAAATTTTCATTTAACTTATCTAATTGATCCATATCGACTTTTTGTAAATTAAAGTCAAATACTTCAGTATTTTGATAAATATGCTGTTTTGTACCCGATTTTGGAATTGGAATAACTTGATGTTGTAAACTCCATCGAATCAAAATTGTGGCAGTGGATTTGTTATATTTCTTGGAGATCTCTTGTATTACTGGATGATTTAATTTATTGCCTCTTGTGAGAGGACAATATGCCTCTAACTGAATATTATTTCCTTTACAGTATTCTAATAGATCTTTTTGATATAAAAACGGTGAAAATTCAACTTGATTTATTGCTGGAGTAACATTGGATTTTTTTAATAATTCTTCTAAAAGTTTTAACGTATAATTGCTGACTCCTATCGCCCTTACTTTCTCCTCCTCATAAAGTTTAATTAAAGCCTTCCAGGTTTCATATCTTCCGTCTCTTGGCCAATGAATTAGATAAAGATCTATATAATTCATTCCAAGATTTTGCAAACTAGTTTCAAAAGCATTTAAAGTACTTTCATATCCGAAATCACTTTGCCAGACTTTTGTTGTTATAAAAATCTCTTCTCTATTTACTCCGCTTTCTTTAATTCCTTCTCCAATTTCTCGTTCATTACCATAAAATGCTGCGGTATCAATTAATCTATACCCTTTTTCAAGTGCCCATATCACAGCTTGTTTTGCTGTCGAACCTGATAAGCGCCATGTTCCTAAACCAAAACATGGAATTTTCACTCCATTATTTAATTTCCATTTTTTATTAAAATTTAAGTCCATTTTCCTAATACCTTTTATTCATAATAATTTTTATAATAAATAAATCCAATTAATCCCAAGTACTAGTATCATAAAGGAGTCTAAAAGTCTCATCAAGTGTATTTAATGTTTTCATATCTTCTTTAGATAGTTCAAAATCAAATACCAGAGCATTTTCTTCAATGTGTTCTTTACTACTCGATTTCGGAATTTCAATTATGTTATGCTGTAATCCCCATCTTATTAAGACTTGAGCGGTTGATTTATTATATTTTTTAGCAATCTCCTTTAATATAGTATCATCTAGTTTTCTTCCATGAGTCAAAGGGCTATACGCTTCAAATTGTATATTATTCTCTCGACAGAATTCTAAGAGTTCCTTCCTGTAAAGGAAAGGAGAAAATTCAACTTGATTGACTGCTGGAATTACTTCATACTTCTCTAATAATTCTTCTAAATGATGAATAGCGAAGTTAGCCACCCCAATAGCCTTTACTTTTCCTTCTTTATATATTTCTTGCATTGCTCTCCATGTTTCATTTCTCAAGTTCCGTGGCCAATGAATTAAATATAGATCAAGATAATCTGTTTGTAATGCTTTTAATGATCTTCTGAAGGCTATTTTGGTCTTTTCGTATCCTTGATCACTATCCCACACCTTTGAAGTAATAAAGATTTCTTCTCTGGGAATGTTGCTTGAACTTATCGCTTTTCCAATTTCTTTTTCATTTCCATAAAGAGTTGCTGTATCTATCATTCTATATCCAATATCTAATGCCCATTTCACTGAATCAATGACACTTTTACCTTTATTTTTCCATGTCCCCAATCCAAAATAAGGCATCTTAATTCCATTATTTAGCTCCACCTTTGAATTGAGTGTTAATGACATTCAAATCACCTTAGTTTTAAGAAAATAAGTTTCTTCCGCTTCGCTCGCAATGACAATAATCATTTATTTAACGAAACCTATATAATCCTCCCTTGTTGAGATTGTAGATCGTATTATAATCAGATAAATTTTTATACAAAAGTGTAATAATTTTCTTTTGTTTAAATATAATAAAATGGAGGGAAATGAAGATGATTTATATGGTAACATGTTGGTACCCTGCAAAAAATGGAAAAAAAGTCCCAGAAGTTATGAAAACAGCACCAAAGCTACCAGAATACATTAAAAAGTGGCAATTATTTGGAACTACAGATGGAAAGAATGGATTCAAGGTATATAATCTAATTATGATAGAGAAGGGTAAATCGGATGAAGCTTTAATATTTATAGCAAAAATGCAACAACATTTTATTACAAATGTTGAGGGATACACATGGAAGATTGAACCTTTAATGAGTGTAAAAGACAGTATGAAAATGTTCTCATAAACATAATTAGTCAATTATAAATGAATTTTACTTCAATCTCAAAAATTTCAATTAATCATTAATGCTATTCTATTCTATTTTGGACTTTATTATCTAAAGAAACCTTTAGGATATTCAATTTTATCTTTTATAGGGAAATAAATTAAAGAGGGCAAATCAAGTAATAAATTAATATTTTTTGAAATAAGTGTTTCCCGAGAAAAACCAATGTTGAATCTATATAAATAAATTTTTATCATATCAGTTTCATTTTAGCACCGAAAAATATCATCAAATTCATATTATTTTCCATAGATTTCCCCTGAAAAAATATTTAAAATTAGAAAAATAAAGTAAAATTTGACTAAAATCTATAGAAATTACTAAAATCTTACAGAGAATGTAATAAAAAATACAAATATTAAAGATTATTTGATCAATTTGATAAATAATATATTATTTTTTGTTCATTTCTTTAACCTATTATGAAAGTTAAATTTATAAAAAAGTGCATTTATATCTAAGAATGATTTATTATAATATGAGGAAATTATGATTAAAAAAAGTGCTCCTATCAAATCTATTCATCAAGCAGAGAAGAATTTAGACAATATTAAGGAATGTATTGAAGGATTATTTGAAATTCTCAATATTAATATCTCTGAAGATGATATGTATTTAAAAATGGGTCGTGATAATCTGATTAACCTTTATAAGAATATCCTAGAATTGGTTTTTAATGATTTCGGTTTGAAACAAATTCGAACGAAAGTGTTCCTTTCTGAAACCTATCAAAATCTTCGCCTTGACGAAGATGTCAAACTCCAAATAAAATCTAAAACCATTTAATCCTTCTCTTTTATAGATTTCTTAATCTCTAGATTTAATTGGTTAACCTTCCTATCAATTCATCCCAAAAGATCTCTTTATATTCACCCGAATAATTTAATTTATTTATAGAAACTTGAATTGCTTTTTTAGAACAAACTAATTGACAGGTACCGCATTTAATGCATTTCTTATCATCTAAAATAACGTTATGGTATACTAAATGTTCTTCACTTTTATCCACCATTAAAACAGCTCCAGTCGGACAAATCTCTACACAATTGAAGCAAGAAGTGCATTTATCGTAGTCAAAATCAATATCACCTTCGAAATATATACCAATTTTTTTAAATATATTTTCGCAGTATCTCATAGTTTTCGTTAATTCCGGTACAACCTTATTCTTCACAATTTTTAAATCATTTTTTTCAATTTTTTCCCCGTTTTTCTTAAGAGTTAATGCGTCAAAAGGACATAGATAGACACATGTTCCACAATAGCTGCAGTTATTTGGATTTGGGATCTCAGGAATAAGTTCTAATTTAGAAATTATCCCCTTTTCTTTTCTTAAAGGTGTTTTTATTGCTTCTTTTGGACAAGCTTTTGTACAAATTCCACATCCAACACATTTATGCTTATCTATTTCTATGGTTTGATTTTTAGTGTAAAAATCAACAGAATATTCTAATGTAGAATTATTACTAACTTCCTTTACTCTTGGAAACATTCTATTTTAGTCATCTCCTTATCTTTATTTTTGAATTTTAATTGTGGGAGAGATTATCTCTTCAATTTCTACAATTCTTCTCTTCTCAATTTCAACTTTCCCTTGTCCCATTAAAGAGGCAGCACTTGATGCAGCACCCTTTGCCTGAGCAACAGTATCAGGAATATCCTTTGGGCCTTGAGCAGCACCTGCAATAAAAACTCCTTCAGTAAAAGTTTCGACGGGAAAAGTTTTTGCTTGGGCTTCTTGAAAAAATCCATCATTTGAAGTTTGTACCCCAAATAGCTCTGCTACTTTCTCTACATCTTGTTGTGGTTCTAAACCCACTGATAATACTAACATATCCGTCTCAATTTCATAAATTTCATTTAATAAAGTATTTTCAACTCTAACGATAACATTTTGATCTTTATTTTCAAAAACCTCTCCTATTTTTCCCCTTATATATTGAATTCCGTATTCTCTTTGAGCAACCTCATAAAACTCTTCATAACCTTTTCCAAAGGCCCTTAAATCTGTATAACAAATGATCGCATTTCCATCAGGATGCTTTTCTATGAACTGACGCGCTTGTTTAGTAGCATACATACAACATACTCTGGAACAATAATTATGTTTACCTGGCCTAAAATCTCTACTTCCCACGCATTGTTGGAATACCACAGTAGATGGCTCTTTCTTATCAGAAGGTCTTTTGATTTTTCCTTTTGTTGGTCCATAAGAACTTAATAATCTCTCCATTTGAAGCCCAGTTATTACATTAGAAAATTTCTCATATCCATATTCTTTTAACTGACTTGGATTAAACGGTGCATATCCAGTAGTAAGAACGATTGTTCCAATTCTAATATTTTCGAACTCTGGTTCATCTTCATAATTTACTGCATTTGCTGGGCATTCATCTCTACAACTGCCACATTTAATACAATGTTCCATATCTATGGTATATTGTCCTGGAACTGCTTGAGGAAAAGGGATGTAAGCTGCTTTTCTGGCTTTCATTCCTAAATCAAACTCATTTCCACAATCCACGGGGCATACTTCGGCACAAGTACCACATCCAGTGCATTTGTCTTGATCAATATAATGTGGTTTCTTTTTGATCGTTGCAACAAAGTTTCCCACATATCCTTCAATAGAAATTACTTCTGAATATGTATATAAGTGAATCTTTTTTTCTCTAGCAACTGCGGACATTGTTGGAGTAATAATACAAGCACTACAATCTAAAGTAGGAAACGTTTTATCTAATTGGGCCATGTGACCACCAATTGTTGGTTCTTTTTCAACTAAGTATACATCATAACCCTTTCGAGCTAAATCAAGAGCAGCATTCATTCCCGCAATTCCTGCTCCTAAAACCAAACAAGATGGTTCAACTGTTACAGACTTTAAATCCATTGGATCTAATTCTGTTACTTCCTTGATTCCCATTTTTACTTGATCTTTTGCTAAATCAATAGCCACTTCAGGATCATTAATGTTAATCCACTCATTGTTATCACCAATATCAATCATTTTAATGAAGCCTGGATTGATTCCTGCTTGTTGCAGAGTATTTCTAAACCCTGGTTTATAATTATCGGGAGAACAAGCGAAAGTGATAATCCGATTTAAATTATTATTTTTAATATCTTCAATTATTCGATCTTGCTCTAAATTTGAACATAAAAATTTGGAATACTTTGCTAATTGTACTCCAGATTGGTTTTGAGCAAAATTTTTTTAATAATGGATTAATTGTTGTAAATGGAGGAACTCCACTTAATTTTTCATTCATCTTTAAGCCCACACTTTCCGCATCCATACCCATGGCTAAACCAAGCAATTGTGTGATATAGATGACTGGAATGTTAAAAGGAGCATCTAATTCATCCTTATAGAGGGTATTTATTTCTTTCTGTCCAAGATCAAATTGAAGGGAACAGAAAGGACATGCTGTGACTATGGCATCTGCTCCAGCCGCTCTGATGTCTTCTAATTTTTCTCTGGTAAAATCTAAAGAAACATCTTTGAATCCACTTCTTACGGCCCCACCAGCTCCACAGCACATATTTTTTGTTTTATAATCTATGCTACGACATCCTGTAATTTCAACTAAATCATCTAGAAAATGTGGGTCCTCAACATTACCCTTAAATTGACGTAATTCTGCTGGTTTTGTCAAGTGACATCCATAATGTACAGCAATATCTAAATCTAATCTATTCTTTCTTGCATATTTTGTTCTGATTTTTAAATTATCTAAACCGAAATCATTATAAAGTATATCAACAATATGTTTAACTTTCACAGATCCTTCAAAATTTTTCCCAATTCCATCTAAATGATTATTTACAATATCTCGTTTCTCATCATCTAACTTTAAAGTATGATTTACCTCAAGTAAAGATCCATAACAACCATTACACATAACAGCAATATCAAGGTTTTTCTCTTCAGCTAATGCAATATTTCGAGCACCTAAAGTTAGCCATGCATCTCGATCAAAGCTTCTAAAAACTCCTGGTGCAGGACAACAAGATGCGCCTTCAAGGTCGTGTAACTTTATTCTTAACCTTTCAAAAACCTTTCTAGTTGCATATTCTATAAAAGGATAACGATTTGGTATGATACAACCTAAAAATAACCCATATTCTAAGTTATTTACCATTGTTTGAGATACTCCTCTTCTGTTTTCTCAGGTTTAAAAATGGTAACTGGATAATTATCTACATTAATAATATCTTTAAACGTTGTACATTTAAGTAAATACCTTACCTCATCTACTTGTTCTGAGTCTGACTGGACTGTTGGAGGTATACCATTTAACTTATAAAATTTTCTTAATTTAAACCATTTTTCATCGTCAAGGGGAACTCCATGCCCAGTACTAGTTAAATCCTCCAATAATTTAAGATGATTTGGATTTATATGACCTCTTTGAACAGCTAAATTCCTAAGATATAAGATTATATCTGTAATTGGTACTTCACGTGGGCATCTTTCCATACAAGTAAAACAAGTTGTACATAGCCATAGATCAGAACTATCTAAAAGAGAATCATCACCAATAATAACTTCTCGAATGAGTCTTCTTGTCCTTAAAGCTGTTCTAGCTCCAGAAGGACATGATGCTGTACATGTACCACACTGAATACACTGGTTCATTTCAATAGATAAGTTATCTCGGATTTCATTAGATAGATCGCTATTAAATTCATTAATTTTATCTATTACAATGCTCTCCATTTTTTTATACCCTGTTTGGTATAATTTTTAATATTTTCCTTAACTTTCCACATTCTATTTACTTTGAGGAAATTTTGGAATTTTATTAATTAAGTATTGATTATTATATTACAAAATATTACTTGTTATAGATTGAAAATTATTTTATCAGTTCAATTAATAATTATTAACGAGACCTTTTAAGTGTTCTGAATTCTGGAAAATTAGAACTATTAAAACACCTTCGGCTTCAATTTAAAACAATTTGAATTTAAAAAGTGCTAAATTCGCACTTTGCAAAAATTAAAAAACCTTACTTTAAATTTTAAAAGATCTAGCTCCAAAAAATATATTTTGAAGTTTTTGTTTAAATACGAGACTAAAATTTGTAATAAATTGATCTTATATGGTAAATAAACTATTAACCTATTAAAAAAGGGGATAAAAACTTTTTAATGAGCCTATTCAAAGATATTAAGCGTATTAATTTAAGAAAAAGATGAAAAATTTAAGTTCGGATTTGAAACTTTTTTAATTTAAAAAAATTTAATTTATGTCCCCACACCCTACACTTATATCATCAGTAAATTTAGAACAATCACAACATATATTTTCACAAGTTTTTTCTTTATTTTCTACATTAAACATATCAAGAGGGATAAATTTAGGATATACAACATTATTAATGTACATAATCGCAGAATGTAAAATTCCTTTTTTATTCGTTGGACCGCATATGTTGAGAAATTGATGTAAATCGTTTATATTTCTTCCTAGAAATCCAAGTGCTAGATTATATTCCCCAGAGATCTCTAAAAATAGAAAATTACGGGGACAATCAGAATAATAGTCAGTAAGTTCTACGATCCTCTCATAATTTTCTACTTCTATTAAAATAATTACACCAACATAATTTAAAGCATTGACATTGATATTTCCTTGAACCTTCAATAGCTCTTTATTCTTAAGTCTACGAATTCTCTTCCTTATTCCAGTATGGCTCATTTTTTCGTTATCCGGTTTAAAAACATTATTCTTTATTTTTGAATAACTCTCGCGGCCATTCTTGAACAATATCCTTAGAATTTGTTTATCTATTTCATCAAACTCCATAATTTTCAACACTCTATATAATCTATTTTATTCCATACAATAGAAAATTTATTATTTATTCTTATAAGATTTTTAGTATAAAAGTAATTGGGATTTATAATTATATTTTTAATATTTTTATTCTCTTCTGTAAAATAGTCATTAAAGTTATCTTTGTGTTTGTAGGTCTTATTATTAAAAAAATTATGACTGTTTATATTTGTGATTCCAATATTTTATAATAAAGTAGTGCATTTCACTTAATAAGTTTGAAAAATTAATTTCAATATTTGTATTTGATTTAAATAATTGGTGGGAGGGATGGGATTTGAACCCACGACCTCTCGGCCCCCAGCCGAGAATCATACCAAGCTAGACTACCCTCCCAATTACAAGATTTTTAGGGAATAATATCATAAAAAAATATTAAGGTAATTAAGATTATGAAAGGAATAAT
>JARRLT010000222.1:0-11435 GCA_037386725.1 Promethearchaeota archaeon | reverse complement strand
AAAAAAGGTACATTATAATTACCTTAGAAATCTTTTTGCCTTTCTCGGATTTTAATCCAATTAATTGTATTAAAAGTCCAAATCCCAGTCCGATTGCCAAAGTCATACCTAGTCCTATTAACCCGTATAAGAATGAGTCTTGAATACTGTAGAGGAAAATTGCAAAGAGATCTTTTCCTAAATAGATAGTACCGAAAGGATGCGCAATAGAGGGTGAACTCCAAGGAGAAGGGAATACTTTGTATATAATATCTGTACGTGAATATGGTGTTAAGAGTGGTGCAATTGCCATTAGAATAACCATACCGATGAGGAAGATCAATCCAATTAATAAAATAGGGGATTTTAATAGATAAAACTTTATTTTCTTTGGCGTGGACTCAGGTTTTAATTCATTATCTATTATATCTTTTTCATTAGAATCATTAGAATGAAAATTAGATGTCTTTTCTGAATTTTCAGAATTAATTTCATTTGCTTGGTTTAAGTAAATTAAGATAAGATTAGAAATCAATACGACGACGGCTTGCAAAATCACAAGTAATAAAATTAAACCACATGCAGTAAATAAATCATTGTACAATATGGATGCAAATAAATAATCACCATAACTTTTTGATATAAAGGTCGTATTAACAATAAGAAACCAAGAAATTATTAAACCAGATCCCAAAAATGTATATAAAGTATTCGAAATTACTTTCTGAATTAATGTTTTTTCCTTAGTTTTAGAATAAATCAATTTCATAATTATTGGAGTAAAAATCAATATTAAAATGAGTGTGCCTATGAAATCTTTTCCTATAATTGGAATAACTGGAATTCCAACAGCCAATAATACGATAAATAGCCATGAGGCGGAAAGAAAAAATACCAGTAAAATTATAAAAACGTGTTTTTTATTCGTTTTTTTCGTTTTCTTTAGATATTTAACCAAATAAAATCCCAAGATTATGCTTATTATTAGAGATATGCCTATTCTGAGTAACATATTAGGCAATACAGTACTTATTAGTCCCATAACAGTTCCATTAGGAACAAATGTAGATGGTCCCCAATTGCCCGTAAAAATACGGATTATATAATTAAATATTTGTATAATAAGTAAGTTATTGAATCCTAATTTTTTATAAAGCGCTAAATATTGAGATTGTGTAAAATGTGTCCCTAAGTAAGCTGTGATAGGATCTCCTGGGAGTAAATATGTAGCCCAATAGGAAAGAATAATTCCGATTAAAAATATTATGAAACTAATAAATACAGATAATAAAATAGCTTTAATTATTTTTGAATTCGTATTTATCACTATTCGGATATTTTGTTTATGGTTAATTTGAATTATATTAAAATTATTTTTTACAATTTAAATAGTTTATTTTTACAAAAGTGTAATAGTTTTCACTCTTTTTTTTATAGAGTAATATTTTCAAATCAGTTAGCAAGATGTTTAGCACTAATCTGAATATCATTTTTCTAATTAATTGATATTAATCTATTAAATTATCTGATTTATTTTACTATAAGGCGTAATTAGTTTATTATGAAAAAGTTTTAGATTAATAATAATTTCAATAAAATATTGAATTATTAAAGTATAATTAAAAAGAATTAACTTATTTTAGAAATTATAGGTTATTAAGATGAATATTGATGTTGCTGTAGTTGCCGGAAGTAAATCTGATGCCGATGTCTATAATAAAGCATTAAAAGTATTAGAAGAGGAAAACATTTCACATGAATTAAAGATTCTTTCTGCCCATCGAAATCCAGAGGAATTAAATAAATATATTACAAACTCAGAAGCGCGAATTTTTATAGCAGTAGCGGGGTTATCTGCCGCATTACCAGGAGTTATTGCGTCAAAAACAGAAAAACCTGTTATTGGTGTTCCCGTAAATGCTAAGTTAGGTGGTTTAGATGCTCTCCTTTCTATAGTTCAAATGCCACCAGGAGTTCCTGTTGGATGCGTAGGAATTGATAGAGGAGACAATGCCGCCCATCTTGCTATTAGGATTTTAAAACTTTTAAAAGATTAATAATAATTATTAAGGATGGAGAAAAATGAGTGAAGATGCAATAGAAAAGGGGAAAAAATTAGCTGCCATCAAAGCTGTTGATGAGAACGTAAAAACTGATATGATTCTAGGAATTGGAAGTGGATCTACTGTAGTTTATGCGGTACAGAGAATAGCTGAATTAATAAAAGAAAAACAGTTGAATATTAAATGCATACCAACCTCATTTCAATCATATCAACTAATTGTGGAAAATAGCTTAAATTTAGTTTCTTTAGATCAATATCCTGAAATTGATTTAGACATAGATGGCGCCGATGAAATTGACAAGGACTTAAACCTTATAAAAGGTGGGGGTGGTTGTTTGGTTCAAGAAAAGATAATTGCATCTAATTCAAAGAAACTTATAATTATTGCAGATTTCAGAAAAAATTCTAAATTTCTTGGTGAAAATTGGAAAAAAGGAGTTCCAATCGAAGTAATTCCTCTTGCGTATGTTCCTCTAATGAAAAAGTTTGAAAAAATGGGGGGAAAGCCAAAATTAAGAATGGCAAAAGCAAAAGCGGGACCTTTGGTTACAGATAATGGGAATTTTATCATCGATGTCGATTTTGGGATTATTAAAAATCCTTCGGAATTAAACAAAGAACTTATAGCAATACCAGGTGTTGTTGATAGTGGTTTCTTTATAGGGATGGCATCTAAAGCTTATGTTGGGCAAAAAGATGGAAGCTTATTGATTATTTAGATTTGGAATTTCCTTATATACAAGAGAGAAGGAAAATGGATGAAGATTTTCAGTTACGAATTAGAAGCGATGAGAAATTTCAGAATATAAGGAAAAGAACTCATACTATTGAAATCCCTAATATTTCTCAATATACTTCAAATTATAAGGTTCAAGTTCCTAAATCATATGACGGTCTTGAGGTAAATAATTGTGAAAAATATTTAACCCCGGAACATTATTATTTAGCAGCTATATCTGGATGTTTTTCTACAACATTTTCCGTTATAGCGTCTAATTCCGACCTTAATTACAATGATTTAGAAATTCAAACCAGATCATTCATAAAGAGTGTATCAACTGGAAAAATTATTGATAAGGTAACACAGAAAATAATTTTAAAAATACCTCCATCAATTTCTAAAGAAAAAGCTAAAAAGGTACTCAAAGCTACAGAAAAAGCTTGTCCAATCGCTAATTCGATAAAAACAAAGTTTTTAATATTTAAATTTAATTCTCAATAATAAAGGTATATATTTTACTATAATCAATGGTGAATCTGTAAGGATTTCTACTTTTATTACTCCTAAGCCTTTTGGTTAACTTAATTCAAAATAATTATCATTAGTTTTACTTGAATACCCAAAATTATTACAGCTATCCACATCAATGAAAAACTAATTACTTCATGGATAAGATTTGAAAAATTGAGAGTAACCTCTTAATTATGATGTTTTTACCTTTCTTTTAAAACTAAATGAATATTATAGTCAATTTAACTTTATTGCTAAAAAAACTCATAAAGAATATGAGATCTATTAAAAAATCGGTTTATCATCCAATTATTAATATAGAATAAAGTAAAATAGATAATTATAATGAAAAAAGAAAGGATCAATTCTGGAGAGAAAAAATATTTAAACATTACACTTCCTATCCAAGAACGAGTTGAGGATTTAATTAATAAATTAACTCTCCAAGAAAAAGTTTCATTAATATTTAATATTAATCCAGAAATTGAAAGATTAAATATCCCTACTTATGATTGGAGAAATGAAGCTCTTCAAGGTCTCGCATTTCAAGATAAATCTACGATATTTCCTCAAGCTATTGGTATGGCAGCAACATGGAATGAAAATTTAATATTAGAACTTGCTGATGCTATATCTAATGAAGCAAGAGCAAGACATCACGAATATACTAAAAGAAATAAAAGAGAAAGATGGTGTGGATTAACCTTTTCTACACCAAATATTAACATATTTAGAGATCCAAGATGGGGTCGCGGTCAGGAAACATTTGGTGAAGACCCTTATCTCACCTCAAGAATGGCTGTTGCTTTTTGTAAAGGGCTCCAAGGGAATCATCCAAAATATATTAAGGTATGCGCTGAACCAAAACATTTCGTTGTTCATAGTGGCCCTGAAAAATTACGTCATGAAATAGATAACATAGTTAGTAAAAAAGATCTATATGAAACATATTTACCAGCTTTTGAAGCATGCATCAAAGAAGGAAAGGCAGAAGGAATTATGGGCGCATATAATAGATTAAATGGGGAAGCGTGCTGTGCCAGTAAAACACTTTTAGAGAAGATCTTACGAGATAAATTTGGATTTAAAGGCTATGTTATCGCCGATGGAGGTGCAGTACGTGATATATTCAAATATCACAAATTAGTAGGAACATTTGAAGAAGCAAGTGCTCTTGCCCTTAATAATGGTTTAGATATAATTAATCCTTTTAATTTAGCAACAAGAGCCAAATTAAAAATGCTTCGCAGAAAAGTATTGAGTGCGGTCCAAGAAAATCTGGTATCAGAAGAAGTAATCGAAAAAGCTCTAAAACGAGTATTAAAGGCAAGATTTAAATTAGGTATGTTTGATCCCTCTGAATTAGTTCCTTTCGCAAGAATACCCTATAATGTAATAGATTGTAAAGATCATCGCAATTTAGCCCTCAGAACTGCTCAAGAAAGTTTAGTTCTATTAAAAAATGAGAATAACTTCTTACCATTATCTAAGAATATACGAAAAATAGGAGCTATTGGACCTTTAGCAGATAATCCTCTGGCATTTTATTATCCCCCTTACTATCCTAACCCTCCAGAAATTGTTACCTATTTAGAAGGATTAAAAAATAGAGTTGGGTTCAATACTAAGGTTTATTACGAAAAAGGATGTGAAATAAAAGATGGTAACACTAAAGAGATTGCAAAAGCAATTGAATTAGCAGATAATTCCGATATTATTTGTTTATTTTTAGGTATCACGGGAGAAATAGAAGGAGAGGAGGGATATGTTGTTGGTCTACAAAAAGGGGATAGAACCGATCTCAACATACCAGATATTCAATATACATTGTTTAAAAAGATCACAGAATTGAATAAACCAGTTGTTTTGATTTTAACCAGTGGTAGTGCGTTGTCAATAAATTATGCCAAACAAAATGAGAATATTCTAGCAATTATCCAAGCTTTTTATCCTGGAGAAGAAGGTGGTAATGCTCTTGCTGATACTTTATTCGGAAATGTTAATCCATGCGGAAGATTACCAATTACTTTCTACCAATCCATTCAAGAAATACCAGAATTTACTGATTACAATATGAAAAATAGAACATATAGGTATTTTAAGGGTGAACCTTTATACTATTTTGGATACGGATTAAGTTATTCTATCTTTAAATATCAAAATTTAGAAATTCATCCGAAATTTATTCAAAAGGGGGAAGAACTAAACATTGATTTTGATGTTTATAGAAAAAAATCATATTAAAAATGTTAAATTTAAACTTGGAACAAAGGATTATTCTTACATAACTGAAAAGGGAGAACATAAAGTTTCTCCGGAAGAAATACAAATCTCTCTCGGTGGTTCTCATCCGAATATCGTTAGGGATACTGGAGGATTTCTAACTTCGATTATAATAAAATAGATAAGAAAAGAAAAAATTTATTTTTGAAATTTAAATAAGTTAATCAAATTCCAAAGATTTTCCACAATTAGGACAGAATTTCTTTGGACTCCTTAATTGTACACCACAAAATGGACAGTAAAAAGCACTTGAATCATAACTTTCTCTTTGAGCTTCCTTATATGGTTCAGTATAAGGGGTTGTAGAATATGTATATTCTTTTGTTTCACTAGGCTTAGATCTTTTTGATCTTCTAATAATATATATAAGAATCCCTGCACCTATTATCCCACCTATTATAATTGCGATGATAATTATTGTCGTTGGATCAAATGTAAATGATGCCGATATCGAAACAATTATTATAAAATCATCTGTGCCTCCATCACTATCCCAAAGGTGAATCCATAGGATGCCGGCATAATCTTGTTCTTGCCTTAGATCTGCCGCTGTAGAAATTGATTTTTCCCCTTGAATCGTAGAATATGATACTTCTCGTGGTATAATAAATGTACCAGTATGTTTCTCAGATGTCTGTTGATAAGATAACTGCTTGACACTATATGTATCAGAAGGAATTGGAAGAATGTAACTGCTATTATCATTTGAAAACTTTTTGTCTGAAAGTACAACCATGAAAAAGTTTACATATACATTCATCTCTGCTGGAGTATCTTCAGTACTTGCGTCAGAAACATCTACACTGAAATCAACACTTGTACCTTGAGATACTCCATAAACTTTAGAAGAGCCATCGCTTTTAGTATCTGAAAATTTAACCGTTTGATCACCAATTGAAAAACTTGATAAATCTTCGACAATCGTAGGTTTAACATTTAATACTCTTCCAAAGATTCTTGGTGAATTAAAGGTGGAATAATTTGCGTTAGAAGGTATTATATAAATTACTAAATAACCTGTAGGATCATTTGTAGTTGGATCAAAAGAACCGTCATATGAAGTTGATAAAGGATTTCCCACATGATTTAGTTTGACTGTTGAATTGATCGATTGTTTTGAATTGTAGAAGGAACTCGAGTAAATTGAGAGATAAGCATTAAAACTTGAATAATTAGAGTTATCTAAGTCTGTTGATATTGTAAATGAACCTTCAGTCCTTGTACGATTCGTTGGGATAAGTGACAGGGAACTAATCTTAGGTATTAAATTTATATTATAAAATAAGACTTTTGAAGTTCTCTGATAGAGATGGGAACCATAGGTTAAATTGACCTGAATTATATAGGGATTATAACTAGTTCCAAACATTAAATTATAAGTATCATTTATTGCAATTCCATCTTTATTAGAATTCATCATTATATTTTCTTTGGAACCACCATTGGCAATACTTACACTCAAATTTGAATTCAAAGTGGAAGAACTAATTAAATCATTGGTCTTTAGGTTTTTGGCATACACCGAAATATTAATTTGTGAGTTCGTTGATTGAATCGTATTTAAATCAACGGTTAATGAGACATCATGTTGTTTAACTAGGTAATTAGCGAGATTTGTCACTAAGGTTTTATGATCTGAAGAATATGATGGAGCATTATAATCGGTGCTCATCCAATGTAAATCTCCAAATGCAACCAGCTTTCCTTTTCCAAGACTCGATCCATCATATACCGCTGTTACCGTCTTATTGTCAACTTTTGCTACTGGAATAGCATTTCCTGTTGTTTTAAAAGTAGAACCATAATCCCAAGAGAACTTATTTATATTCGTAAAAATTTCATGATTATTTACTGGCGTAGCATCTAAAGTATGAACTATTGCCCCTAAACCTACAAAGGAATCATCTACGACATTTTCTTGGTTAATTTGTATACCCGTTTGTAATTTTGAAAAAAGAGCGTTTATGTTATCTAAACACAAACTTTGATATCTTGTTCCTAAAAAGAGAATGTTACCACCATTATCAAAATATTCTTTGAGATTATTTATCTCTGAAGGACTATAAGGGAGCATTGGATTTTGTAGCACTACAAGATCATATTGAGCAAGCTTTTCTTTTGTCAATAAAGTGTTTTTATCAATAGAATAATTGGGTGTCCAGTGTTCCATTACATAATCAACAGAAATGTTTAATTTAGTGAATTGTTTCATAGCTCCATAAAAATCCATTTGATTAAGTGTAAGCTCGTTCTCAAGCCAATCATTTAAACCATGATAGGAATCCATTAGGATTCTTCCTTCAGGAAATTTGACATTTATTTTAACATTTATAGAATCATAAATCCTTCCCCCATGAGTTAAATTTACCAAGAAGGATCGAGGACCTGGTTCTGCATTTTGGTCAATAGATACGTTTAATGCAAAAAAACTTACCCCTGGTTCATTGAAGGAAAGCTGAGATTGATCTGAGGTTACAGTTATACCATCAATATTATTTGGAATATCAATATTTAAAGTATTATTTATACCAGATATTACCGTTACATTAAATAATTGATTATCACCGGGAAAATTAATTAAATCATAAGGTGCGACTGGTAAATCATCAGGAGAAGCTTTAGCTACATCATTAATGTCAGGTAGAGTTTGATTTAATTGATTTAAATAATTTAATGAAGCGCTTACATTAATCAAACCAGCTCCAGATTTTATAAATTCAGCATCACTTGGATTGGGAAGTTTTTGCGCTCCTTCTTGAAGTGCAATCCGTGCAGTTTCTGGAGTTAAATTCGGATATGCACTTAAAAGTACTGCCAAGGCTCCAGAAACCATAGGACATGCCATGCTGGTTCCACTTAAAGGAATATAACCATATTGATCTGAACCTTCTACATATTCCCCCCAAAATCTATCCATTTTAGAAAGAACTGAATCCTTAGCCTCTGTAGAAAAAATATTTACTCCCGGGGCAACGACATCAACATAGCTTAAATAACTATAAGCAGGACCTATACTACTAAATGAAGCTAAAGAATTATTCTCTGTGGTTGCTCCTACACTGATAACATCAACACCAGCTGCTGGAGAACCTCCAGAAAAGTAATCAGGACCTGAGTTTCCCGAAGATGCAACAAAAATAACCCCATATTTATGAACTGCATTTGAGATAGCTTCTGTAATGGGATCATAAGCCTCAGGTTGTCCTCCTCCAAAGCTCATTGAAATTATATCAGCATTCCCTTCAGAGGGATTTGCACACCATTGAATTGCGCTAATAATATCTGCATCTAATAATCCTGAGAGATCTCCCGCTCGAGCATCAATTAATCCAACTCCTGGAGCTACTCCACGGTATTTTCCATCAGATGCTTTTCCTGACCCCCCTATAATACCCGCAACATGTGTTCCATGTCCATAATCGTCATAATAGGTGCTTGAAGATTCTCCAGATACAAATCCTCTTTCTGCTACAATATTTAAATCAGTATGGTTATACATACCCGTGTCAATGACCGCCACTCTTACTCCAGTACCATTATAAGGTAGATTTTCATCTCCAATCGCTGGAATCCACCAATTATTATAATTGTTTATATTTAACGCTGCACTCTTAAGGGCTTCAGTATCTAATATCGAAGGTTTAAATGATCTGGATTTGTAAAATTCTTGAATAGTTGATACTCTTTGAAGCTGATCATATTTTGAAATTAATTGATTAGTTTTTAAGATCATAATTATCGAAAATCGAATTCAGAATATTTATTCGTTCACTTTGAGAAATTCCCTCCTTAAACATAACTATTACATTAACCTGAGTTTGGAGATCATTTGAAACGGATAAATTACCCAAATATGAATTTAGTTCTGGATCAAACAAGTTATAATTTAAACCATCGGATACCATTAATTGATTATTTTCACTCTGATCGGGAGTTTGAACCGTCAGATTGTTTACACTTTTTATACCTACAGAATTATAATTATTTGTAGTACCTCCCGATAAAACAATACCAACAACGGGAAAAACTAAAAGATACACCGTAAGTACTATCAATACAAGCAGTGATTTTTTGTTAAATTTATTTTTAAACATAATTGTATCATGTTACGTTAATTATTTATGTCTTAGTTTAATAAGATAAAACCTATAAAAATTTTCTTTGTATACGTCAATTTCGTGAATATTTATGAAATTAATTTAATATAATGTAAAACAAACCTTTAATTTTGACATTAATGCATTTTTTTGATTTCTAATTATTTTATTATGAGAGCGCTTATATTTTCAATTTTAGTTGTTGAAAGTACTTCTAAATTATAATTTTTCACATAATTTGCTTTATGTTTCAAATTCACTCAGTTCAAATATCGAATTTTCTAAATATATCACATGGACTATGTGAAACTCAATAAAGAACGTATTGCTATTAATGATGGAAAGTTATATTTAGAAAGTTATAATATAATCGATATTGCGGATATAAAACGACTTAAAAAAGCAAAGAGATTAAGAGAAATTTATTTAGAAAAAAATAAGATCAAAATAATTCGAGGATTGGAAAAACTTAAGGACTTAAGGAAACTTCATTTAGAATCTAATTTAATTAGTGAAATAAGCGGCCTTCAGAGCTTGAAAAATTTGGTAGAACTAGAATTAAGTGGAAATAAATTAATGAATCTAAATGGCTTAGAAAATCTCCAACGTCTCAAAAGATTACTGTTAAATCAAAATCGAATAGAAAAAATCGAAGAATTGGGGTCTCTTTCAAATTTGGAACATTTAGATTTAAGTAAAAATCGAATTAAAAAAATAGAAGGTATCAAAAATCTAAAAATAGGTAATTGAAGTTTTTGATTTGTATATTTATTCCAAGAGGGTTTGAACACGAAACTTCGCTGTAAAAAAATATTCATGTGAATCTCCATTTCTAAGATAATCATCGTGTTAAATTCATACTCTTTATTTATAGTACATAAATTGACATTCACCGCCTCTTGGAAATGGTTAGAAAAAATATCTAAATGTTGTCAACTATTTCTGAGAAAATATTGGTTCATTATACTTATATATCAATTTTTATTTAGTGTTATTATGGATCTGAATATTTTCTTATTTTTAGGTGCTATATTCTTACTAACATATCTAATTGGAATGCTGATTGAAAAAATTCACATTCCTTGGATTTTTGCTGCATTGATTTTAGGTTTTGTTCTTGCGATTTATAACCCATTTTCTTCGATTACTTCTTCATCAACATTTGATTTTCTTAGCCAATTAGGAATGTACTTTTTACTTTTTATCATTGGGTTTGAAATAGATCTAAAGCAAATGAAAAAAATGGGGAAATTGATTAGTAAATTTATTCGTTTCAATTATTATAAGTTTATCTTTTGCTACTGTAGGAGAGGAAATCTTAATACCTATTTTAGACGAGTTTGATTTAACTAATAAATCTTTAGGGCAATCTATTATTGGAGTAGGTAGTTTAGATGACATTATTGAAATTATTTCTTTAATTTTTGTCATTATATTGGTAGGGTCAAATTCTCCTCAAGGAAATTTTAATATATGGGTAATAATCATTGCTCTTTCGATTTTATTTTTACTAACGATTGGATTGCTGAAACTTAAAAAGAAACGTAGAAGATTTAAGCACACAGGAGTCGAGGCACTATTCGTTTTTGTTATATTTGTTTTATTCTTATTCATAGGAATAGGGATATTTGCTGAAGCTGCTCCACTTGCAGCCCTATTCGCAGGAATTGGTCTAAGAACCTTTTTACCAAAAGAGAGATTAAAAGCTATAGAATCAGAAGTCAAGACAATTTGTGATGGTTTTTTTGCTTTTACATTGCGATACATTTACGTTTTTAAA
>JARRLT010000221.1:6950-14305 GCA_037386725.1 Promethearchaeota archaeon | reverse complement strand
ACCAGGCTAGCCCGACCGGAGCGCAGGGATTTCACCTCGGTGCCAGTTAACTCGATCCCCGCTTCTACCCGATCGACGATAAAATACAGGTGCTCGGCCTTGCGGTTGCTGGTGATGACTTTGTCTTTTCGTTGCTCGATGGTTTCTTTTTATTTTTAACAATAACAATGGCAATGTATTTGATTATTCTAAAGAACCTAAAAACTGCTTATGATAATTGGTGGTTCATAGGTAATGCATTAATAATTACATTAGCTTTTATAACTTTCAATGTTGACATTTGGTTAGTATTTAGTTTATTTATATATCAAAAATATCATAAAAAATGGTTTTCTCCTTTCTTTTTTCTTCTAGCAATTTTTAAAGGAACATTTATCATACCAGCTCTATTTTTAATAATATTGAATATTTATTTTGAAAAACAGGTCTATTGGAAACAAATTCCTGGAATTTTAATAATTTTCTTTATAATAATTATCTCAGTAATAACAAGTACTGGATTGTATTCTAATATTGGCTCATCAAAAAATTCGAATCTATTGTTTCAAGTGACTCATTGGATGTGGTGGTCATTTCCATTCGCAATATTTCTAAAATATAAGAGTATTTCGATGAGAAACTTGAAAATATTTTGGGTATCTTATTTTATTTTGGAGATCACTTTTGGATTGATTACTACCCTAATAAATAATTATATTCCAATGTTTATTCAAAGTTTTTGAATATTAACTAGAGATTTTAGTATTTTTTTGAGATTTAAAAATGTTTTAGATTTTTTCTCTATTTCGGAGTATTGAAAGATCTACATCTAAGAACTTAATAGTTTCTTCTCCTTGGTCAATTAAAATTTTTATGAAATTCAATATGGGTTGTTTTAAAATCATTAGTAAAACCAGAAAAGCCAAGATTCACTATAATATCGGGGTTAGGTTCAAATTTAAGTAGAGCGTTTCTTAAATCTTCATCAAGGAAGTCTTGACAATTTATAATAGTGATTCTACCACATTCAGTATTTCCTATATGAATTTCTGATTTGGGACTTTTTATCAAAACATTTTTACTGAAATCATCTCCTTTCAAATCTAGCAATGATTTAACCTGCTTAGTTTGCTCCCATAAAACTCCTTGTGGTGCTATTATTGGAGCTAAGATTTGTTTATTTTCTTCAGAGTGATAAGATCCTGGAATAATAATCATATTGTATTTTTTCGAGAGATTAATTATATGATTTAATAGAGTATCGTAATTTAAGTCAATTAAGAAACTAGGAATTATCAATATCTTTGCTCTTTTTTTATAAGATTCATTCACAATTTTAGTTATTTTTTCTTCTACTTCTGATACAAACTCTTTCTTTAATCTAAAGGTATTTCCGTTTATGTAATAATACTTTTCTAGTTTTTCTAATTCCTTATCAATTGAAGTTTGAGCAATTGCTATTGTTGATTCGCGCCATTGGAATTGATTAAATCTTTTTAAGAAATCATGATAAATGAAATGATATTTTTTTATCCTTTCTTGAATTTCTTCCTTTTTAATTTCTTCATTTAACAATAATCTTATTGTTGATAAATCAAAATTAATACTATTTTCTTTTATAGATAACGGTGTTTTAATTAGTTCAACCGACTTCGAAATCGGTGGTCCCTTGATTAAGTATAATAATTCTTTTGAAAACACCTTTTCCTTTTTAATTTTTTTAAGATTAGCTAAAACTTCTTTTTCCATTATATTGAATTTATTTTCTTTGAATATCTCTGTAGAATTTTTTAATGCATTGATAGCTTCATTAAATAATCCTTTAAGATCTCCTTTTTCCTCCTTACTTTTTTGGAATAGTACCAGTTTGTAAATCCCTTTAATATAATTCAAAATTCCTTTTGTCCAACTTGCATCACTTTCGCGCTTTCCTTTTAAATATCCTACTTTAGCCTTTTTTAATAAAGTTTTCCCTTTTTCAAATAATTCCTCATTTCTTTTGGCTTCTTCTTTCAAACTTATTTTAAATAGGTAAGATAAAGCTTTATAGAAACTTGAACTTGCAATTAGAGCACTATTTATTAAAGTTTTTTCGTGATCTATACAACATTTTTTAAGGCTTTTAGATGCTTCAGAATATTTATTGATATTCTTTAGTTTTTCTGCTAATAAAAGATCTTTCCAAGATTCAACAACCCAATAAATTACTTCATAATTCTTTTTATCATAAGGATCTTTTAGATCATCACATAGTTTCTTAATTTCACTTGTTACTAATTCATATTTATCCATTGTTTGAGTATATTGTTTATTTACTTCAAATTCTCGTGCTTCTTCTATATTCTTTCTAATATTACAAAATCTCCTTCTAGTAAAAGATAACTTAGCAAATTTTTCTTCATCAAATTCTGGTTTACTTAGCATTTTTTGATAAGATTTATAGGAATTTTTAAAACTCTCTTGTGCCAGCTGAAAGGAATCGATTGCTTTATTAGATTTCCTATTGTAACTCAAAGCTTCAGCTTTTTCTAAAATTATCCATGCAGAATAATATATAGACTCATAATTATATTTCTTTAATTTTCTTAAAATATTTGAAGCTTGAACAAAGTTTTTTTCTGATATGGAAAACTCATTCTTTAAATAATGAAATTTTGCTCTTTCTATAAGTTCCCACCCATTACAATACCCAGCTAATTCAGTTATTTTTTCTTTTATTTCCTTTCCTTCAATATTTTCCATGAGTTTATTAAAATTCTTTTTTGCTTCATTGTAATACTTTGCAGCATTTCTATAATTCTGACGTTGGTTTTCAATTTTTGCCAAGAAATATAGGGAAAAAGCACAATAAACATTAAAATTTCCCTTTGAACATTGTATTGAGAGATTTTTTAAAATTTCTATAGGTTTTTCTAGATTATTCTCTTTAAAGATTTCTGCGAGATTCCTGTATTGAAAAGCTAAATGGAACTTTAAATCAAATTGGGTTAACTTAGGGCTTACTTTCATTTCAATCCCCCTTTCAAGATAATCTATGGCTATTCGTAGCATTTTATGTTTATCATCTTCATTCTCAGCAGTTTTTGATAAAATTCTATAGGTTTGATAAACCGTTAAATAATGGTTCAACTTTGCAAATCCATTTCCTAAACTTTTTATATTTTCCTCTGAATGATCTACATTTTCAAGCAATTCTAAAACAAAATTTTGTCTCTCTGATTTTTCTTGGTTTAATGATATTAAATATTTATAAATCCATGCTTTTAATTGATGACTGAGACTTTTTACAGGAAAGAAGACAATATTATTTTCAGAAGATAGAATATATTTTCTTGCTTTCTTAAGATTTTCAATTCTTTGACTATCAGTAAAAAATACTTGTTTTCCAATCAGAAAATAATATAAAGAGATAATTAAATTGTTATAAAATAATAAATTACTGTTTATTTTATTAAATAAAATATTTCTTTCAAGGATCTCTTTCTTTTTTTCATATAAAGTATTTTGCAGAGAATGTAGATTGTCTGATAAATATAATCCAAAGATTTTAAATAAATTAACTTCTTGTATAAAAAATAGATCTTGGAGACCTTTAGCTTGGTTTAAAGCGTCATCTAATAATTTTAATCCTTTTTCAAGATATTCTTCATAATCTTGCTTTAATTTCAGAATAAAAACACTATAAACGATATAGGCAAAACCTGATGCTTGAAATAATTTCAATAATACTTCTGGATCTTCAATTTTTTCATTATTCATTAAGTCATTACATCGGTTGTAAAATTGCTCAAATCTTTTTTGAAAATTTTCGTTTGAATTAATCGATTCGATAAATAAGTTATAAAAAATTAACCATGATTCTAAATGGAGTAGTTTAATTAAAGTTTGAATATCCTCTATTTCTTCACTATAGTTCCATCCTTCATTTATTTTATCTTCAATAGTTAACATCATTTTTTTAGCACTTTTAGAACTTTCACCTTCCGAAACTGTGAATAAAAGTAACTGTTTCATAATTTCTATTTCTTTAATCATTAGATCAGCTATTTTTTTACGATCCTTAGTTTCTGTAAAAATTAATTTAGCTTTATGATAATATTGTAGAGAACGTTCAAATGAAGTTCTAATCATCTCAGTATTCTTATCAATTAAACCCTTAATAAAATAAAAATTTGCTCTGCATTCATTACTTCCCCCACTTTTTTCTATTTTAGCAAATAATTTGCTGGCTTCTTCATAATAATTCATTGATTTATTCATGTATCCTAACATATTTTTAAAATTTCGTTCAGTTTGCGCCCCTCTGAAATAAGAATAAGCAGTACTTTTAGCAGTTTCAGCAGCCAAGTTAAATTTATCTTGATTTTTATAATCCTCAATATTACTTTCATATAAAATAGCAGCTTCAATCCAATGATAATTTTCTTCGAGATTTTTTGCTGTATTAACATTTTCGAAATTTAAATTACTCATCATGTTAATTTATACTCCATTTTTTTAATTGGATAAACTTGAAATGAAATGATTTAGATATATACAGAAGGATCAACTAATAAATTTTTTACTGATTAATTCAATATGGCAGAATTGGGCTTCCAGAAGGAGATGTGAGAAAACTCACAAACCTAATTACTTAAAAAATCAAACTGAATAAAATAATAAATTAATAATCTCTCCCTTTTTTCTTAATTAATGTTGCTCAAAAAATCTTTTAGATTTAAAGAGAAGAATAGAAATTAGGCGTTCTAAATTAATCTCTTTCTTTTCTTTTAATACCTATTATTATAATAAATCAAATCTTAAATCTAGAAAGTTTTATTAATTTGATAATCAAATTTATTTTATCATTTAAAAGAATTAGTTTTAACCCTCTTATAATGATTTGGAAATCTTTTCTTACTGAATTGGTAAAAATTAAGTACCCTTTAGTTATGGGAGCATTTGGAGGATGGGGGAAAGCGGATTTTGCTTCTGCGTTTTCTAACGCTGGTGGTTTAGGGGTTATAGCTGCTTTAAACTTTCCTAAATTTGAAGAATTTCGAAAAGACTTGCAAAAAATGAAAATATTAACTAATCAACCTTTTGGAGTAAATTTATCTTTACCACATTCAGGATTTCATTTAAATAGCCATAAATCTCGAACAAAACAAGATTATATACAATATTTGGATATAGCTTTAGATGAAGGTGTTAAGGTAATAACTACTTCTGGTTATAAGGCTAAATTTATAGGTGATATAGTGCATAAAAAGGGTGGATTATGGTTTCATAAATGTGTTTTAATAAAACATGCTATTTCAGCAGAAAAAAATGGTGCTGATGGAATAACTCTTGTAGGTCTAGAAGGAACTGGTTTTAAAAATCCATTAACTAATACAACTTTAGTAAATATCACTATGGCAAAAAGATTATTAAAAATTCCTATCATCGCAGCAGGAGGAATAGGTGATGCAAGAAGTTTTTTAGGTGCTCTTGCTATGGGAGCAAGTGGTGTGTGTTTGGGAACGGCTTTAATGGCTACTAAAGAATGCCCCGTATCTGAAAAGATAAAGCAGAAGTGGCTTAATACAGACATTTTTGAAGAGAAGGTTCATAACAGAATTTATAAATATAATGTCAAAAATTTCATGGCTCCCTCAACCGCAATTGCTCAAAGAAAGAAAATTATTTCAATTCATGCATTAATTAATGAACTTATTGCTCAAGCAGAAAATATCTTAAAATCATGGGGATTTAATTCTAATAAGATTAATTTAATTTCCTAAGTATAGGTTCTTTTTAATCTTTTTAAGCGTTTATTTAATAATTCATTTTGATTAAAGCGTTAAAAAAATTTATTGTGAATTAAGCAACTTAAAATTAAAAATTTTCAAATCTAATATTATCCTTTATTATAATATGTTGATTGTTCCGGGATTTAAAAGGAATATTTCAGAAAATCTTACTGTCCATATCGCTGAAGAAGAAGAGGAAATAAACGAAATTATAAAATTAAATATTGCTGTTCATGGAGAGGATTTAGAGAATCCTATGAAAAATTTATTTAAGGAACATCCAAATAAAAAAATCATTTTGTGGATTTACGTCAAAGATATCAAGCTAAATAAAATTGTTTCAACTGGCATTTTACTCCCTGAAATTTTGAATTTTGAGGGAATAAAAATACCTATATGCGAAATGGGATTTGTCGCAACATTAGAGTCTTACAGAAATAAAGGTCTTTTTCAAAAAGTAAATGATCTTTATGAAGAGGTAATGGAGGAGTATGGATATATCATCTCAGCCATCCGTGGCATTCCATATTATTATCGTCGCTTCAATTACGAATTCTCTATCCCTTTTAACAACCCTTTTATAATTTCACCTTCAAAGATTCCTGATACAGAATTACATAACATAAAAATTTATAAGGCTACAATTGACAAGTTAGGATTATTGGAATCTCTTTATAATGAATGGGTAAAAGATTATAATATTACTTTGGATTATTCAAAAGACGCTTTTACATATAGGTTTTTAAGTAAAGTTTCTAATGAATTTCGCTTTAAGAGTTTCATTGTAGAAGAAGATGGTAAAATTTATGGCTTTTTTTCAATCGGTACTTTTTTCGGAGAGAAAGATGTTATTACCTTTTCTTCAAAATTAACAAAAGACCAAATAATTAAAGTTCTTCAGTATTTAAGAACTAAAAGGGAAAAATCTTCGAGTGAAAAGAATCAAAATCACGTTCTAACCATCTTAACACCTGAAAATTCTGATTTTGGAAAAATTATTAGATCATTTGGAGGAAAAATGGATTCTGCATGGAAATGGCAGATTTTAATACCAAATATTGGAAAATTCTTGAAGAAAATTAAACCTATATTAGAAAAAAGAATTAATAATTCCCTCTTTAAAAATTTGACTCTTGATTTTAGATTAAGTAATTATAGAGAAACATTCATCCTTAAGTTTAAGAAAGGAAATATTTTTAATATTTTAAATGAAAAAGGATATCCGGAACCAAATATATGTGACTTAAGAGTTCCATATAGCTTTATTAACAAAATCATTCTTGGAGATTGTTCAATTGAGGAAATGCACTATATCATTCAAGATGCTCTTTTTAAGCCAGAATCGCTGCCTATAATAAATGTATTATTTCCTAAAAAGGACTCATATCTCCTTTCTTACTATTGAAAAAAGTGAAATATTTTCAATTCTAAAAAGGAAACCTAAAAAATCTATAACTAGTTCTAATTTTTATTAACTAAATTAATAAATTCTTAAATTTTTTGAAAATCTTTAAATACAGATAGATAATGACTTAAATTCTAAAGAAATAACTTTTCATATTTGAAAAAAATATATTCAAAACTTAAGAAATGAGCGGCTTA
>JARRLT010000221.1:0-6918 GCA_037386725.1 Promethearchaeota archaeon | reverse complement strand
TTTTCAGAAGAAACTTTTCTGCCGAAATTAATTATGAATCGGAAAAAGAAAGTTCTTTATTATGATCTCCTTTATACCTCTTTGTTTGATGATGGTTTTTCTATTTAGCGCCCCTATTAACATACCTATCGCTGGTTTTGCTTACTTTTTATTCATCATAATGCTATTTGAATTAATTTATTCATTATTTGATGTAAATGTAAAAGCCTTATTTCCAGAAATGTGGCCAAATCAAGAGGAAAGATCTAAAACTAACATAATACTAAGAATCCTAACAATATTTGCCATACTTGGGGCTTTTCTTATACCTACTGTCATACCTGGTCTTACCTTACCCGATGCTACTCAAGCACATACTAATCCATTAAACGCAGAATTAAAATATCTCTTAAATGGAGGAATTGTAGCCCTAATAATTTTTATAACTGGCTTTTTATTCATTAAATTTGGAATTAAAGAGCGAGAAGAGACAGCAGAACAATTAAAATCAAGACCAAGATTTTTTGAATCTCTCAAAATTACCTTAAAGAATAAGAATTTTGTGTTTTTAGTACTTGCTAATATGGCAACCTGGTATGTCTTAACTATGCTTACATCAATGTTTAGTTTCTACGTAGAATTTGTTTTAGGTGTAGATGCCACACATAAGGCTTTTGGAGTCTTAGGGACTTTCTTATATTATGGGATCTCAATAATTTTAGCGTTTATAGTAGCAATATTAACAATGCCTGTACACAAAAAACTTGGAACGAAATTTGGAATGAGAAATGGATTCATAATTACAATGGCTATAATGGGTTCTACTTTCTTGTTATTTCTCTTTTTCATTCCATATAATTACATTAGCCAAATGTTTGCAATAATTACCGCTGGAATCATTGGATTTGGACTTTCAGGTATTTTATTCTACTTTGATATCTTGATGGGCGATGTAATTGATCAAGATGAATTAAAGAGTGGAGTAAAAAGATCTGCTAGTTTTTATGGAACAAATGCATTTATCCATCGCTTTTCAATTATATTCTTTATCTCCTCAGTGACTCTTACTTTTCAATATACGCCTTGGAATAAGTCTTTTGAAATTACTAATCCATCTATTGTAGCATTACCGTTAAAAATCTTATTTTCTATAGGACCTGCTATCGCGTGTTTTATTGCATTGATTTTAATGCTCTTTTATAAATTGCATGGAAAAAGATTAAAGGTTTTTCTCACAAAAACCATAACAATAAAAAACTATAATTAAAAATTAAATTGACAATTATATGAAAAAGAAACCAAATATATTATTTATATTAGAAGATCATCAAGCTTATTATGGACATGGAGAATTAGGAAATGGTCCTAAAATCCATCGTCCTAATTATGAACGAGTTGCAAGCAATGGTGTTGAATTCATAAATTCTTATACTTGTTGTCCTCTTTGTGGGCCTGCAAGGAGGACGATTTTAACGGGGCTTTACCCTCATAAACATGGTGAAATTAAAAACGAATCAAATGAAAAATATACTCATGAAAATTATTTACAAAAATTATCAGAAGTAGGGTATCATAACTTTTATTTTGGAAAATGGCATGCTGGTAAAGGAAATGCTTTAGATTTTGGTTGCGAGGGTTTTTCTGTTTCAAGATATGGAAATCCGTGGCAAATATGGCATGTAATAAACTTCGGGAAATCTCTAAAGAGAAAAATAAGAAACCTTTTCATATGAGGGTTGATTTTTGGGGCCCTCATGAGCCTTATTTTCCATCAAGGGAATTCGCTGAATTATATAATCCAAAGGAAATTCCTGAGATTCCTAGCTTTCATGATGATTTAAAAAATAAACCTACATTTTATAAAAAAGATATGAGTAAAATTCTTTCTAAAAATAACGACCTTATTATTCCTAATCCACTACCGTGGTCTGAATGGCAAAAAGTATTAGCATTGAATTATGGAGAACAATCCCTTATAGATGCTGCTGGGGGCTTAATTCTTGATACTCTTAAAGAATTAAATATGGAAGAAGAAACTATCGTTATTTGGGCCTCAGATCATGGTGATGCTTTAGCTTGTCATGGAGGACATTTCGATAAGGACTCTTATATGCCACAGGAAATGTTAAGGGTCCCTCTAGCTATTCGTTATCCTAAGATAATCCCTCAAGGAAAAAAATCCACAGCATTGGTTAGTAATGTGGATTATGCTCCAACATTCTTAGAATTTGCTGGAACTAAGTTTGATAATTCTATAGAAGGGAAAAGTCTTGTCCCGTTACTAACTCAAGATGATGTTCCTTGGAGAGATGATTTATTTATCGAAACTCATGGTCATTTTACAACTATTGTTAGTCGTTCAATAATTTTTGATCAATATAAATATACTTGGAATGAAGGATATATGGATGAATTATATGACTTAAAAGAGGATCCCTTCGAACTTAAAAATCTTGTATATGATAAAACCTATACTAATATTTTGAAAGAGATGAAAAATCGTTTAAATAAATGGAGAGAAAATCTTAACGACAATATAACTATGATTATGATTAATGGTAAAAAACTAAAGAGGTCTTAAGGAAAAATTACAAAATATTTTTTTAAAATCCTTTAAAATTTTAATTTTTCCACTTATTTTCATTTTCATTTTTATTAATAAAAAAAATTTTAAGTGAAAAAAATGGAAATCCAAATTCCAATTATTTTAATTATTGCTTTGTTATCAGGAATTTTTGCTATTGTTTTAGCATTATTTTTTGCTCGGTTAGTTATGAAAGAAGACCCAGGAAATGAAAGAATGCAAGAAGTTCAAGGTTATATTGCATCTGGAGCAACGACATTTATTAAAGTTCAATACAAAATTTTAGCTATTTTTGTTATAGGTTTAGCGATAGCACTATTATTTGCTATAGAGCCGGGAAAGCTTAGTTGGGCCCATATTATTGCTTATGTTACTGGATGTGTAGGTTCTATGTGGGCAGGATGGCTTGGATTATATGTTGGAGTCAAAACAAATGCACGAGCGGCACAAGGATGCACTATTTCTACCAAAAAAGGATTTGATATCTCATTTTTTGGTGGAGCGGTAATGGGACTAGCAGTTGTTGGAGTCGCTTTAATCGGAGTGTCAACAATTTTCTGGATTTTCAAGGATCCTGGAATAGTATTAGGATTTTCTTTTGGAGCGAGTAGTATTGCCCTTTTTATGAAATGTGGTGGAGGAATTTATACCAAAACTGCAGATGTTGGGGCGGATCTTGTTGGTAAAGCGGAATACCATTTACCAGAGGATGATCCTCGTAATCCTGCTACAATAGCCGATAATGTTGGAGATAATGTGGGAGATATTGCTGGAATGGGTTCAGATTTATTTGATTCCTATGTAGCCTCGATTGTTGCTTCAATGTTGTTAGCAGCAGGAATTTCTGTGATTAATGAAAATTCTAAACCATTTTTTGTTATATATCCTATCTTATTATGTTCATTTGGTCTTTTTGCTTCAATTATAGGGATTTATATAATTAAGTCATGGAAAAGTGGCGAACCTGGAAAACTTTTAAATTTTGGCACTTACATAGCCACGCTTATATTCATTGGACTTGGAGCTCTGTGTACTTTAATTGTTTCTCTATTTATTTCATCGAGTGATGTTGGTCTGTTATGGGCTTATTACTTTTGTTCTATAATTGGCTTAGGTAGTGGAATAATTATCGGATTTACTAGTGACTATTATACTAGAGAAGATAAAAAACCTACTCGAACTATGGCAGAAGCAGCAAAAGAAGGAGACGCAGTTGTTATTTTAAGTGGTTTTGCTTATGGCTTAATAAGTGTTGTTCCACCAGCTCTAGGGATTGTAGTAGCAATGGCTACATCTTTTCTTATCCCTTATATTATAGCTTTAGAAATATTAGGGGCTACTATAATTTATTCCGTAGAAATTGGAGTTTTTGGGGTAGCAATTGCTGCCGTAGGTATGCTATCGATTGTTGGGACAATTGTATCAAATGATGCATATGGTCCAATAGTAGACAATGCCCGAGGAATAGCTGAGCAAGGTGAATTAGGCGAAGATGTAATTCGAGAAGCAGATAATTTAGATATGGCGGGAAATACCGCTAAAGCAATTACTAAAGGATATGCTATAGGAGCTGCAAACTTAACTGTCTTAGCATTATTGTTTTCTTTCGTGGATGAAGCAAATAACTTTATTTCATTGAATATGATTGATCTCTTAAACGTAAATGTACTTATTGGCGCATTTTTAGGAGTTGTTGCCCCCGCCTTGTTTTCTGCTGTTTTAATCCTATCAGTACAGAAAAATGCTGCAAAGATGGTGGATGAAATTAGAAGGCAGTTTGATGAGGAACCAGGAATCCTTACAGGAGAGGTGCCAGCAGACTTTAATAAATGTATCGATATTGCAACTAAAGGTGCTCTTAAGGAATTAATTATTCCAAGTATAATCTCTATCGCCATTCCCTTAGCAGTTGGTATCATTTTTGGTGTAGCTTCTTTAGGTGCTTTCTTAGCTGGTTCAATACTCTCTGGATTTGTTTTTGCTATATTTATGGCAAACAGTGGAGGAGCTTGGGACAATGCTAAAAAATGGATTGAAGATGGTAATTTAGGTGGAAAGGGTACTGATACTCATAAAGCATCGATCACTGGTGATACTGTTGGAGATCCCTTCAAAGATACTGCTGGTCCTAGCATAAATACTCTACTTGTGGTAATGTCATTAACAGCTACAATTTTCGTTGGATTATTAGCAATTTTCAATGGCGGACTTGGACTCTTAGGTGTAATTGGATTATAGTTTTAAATTCCTATGAAATGATAATATTATTATTTTTTTATTTTTTCCTATATTTTTTAATATGATTTTGATTTCAAGATTTTATGCTCATTTTCTTCTGCTTTGGGATTCAATTAATAAGAAAAATCAATGATTAACAATCTATAAGCATTAAAAATTATGTGATCTTTTTATAATAAAAAATAAATAAATGGAAATATTATAAAGCATTGACACATGGAATAAAGCCTTGGTGCAAGACCAAATGAAAGCGATGAGAATTTGGAGGGAGCTTTAGGTAGGTCGCTTAGTTAGATGCCCCAACCGTTGTTTGGTGACGAACACGGTACAGAAAGGCGGGTATAGATTCCAGGTGTCATTATACTTTATTTTAATTTCGTTTATAATTAATCTAATTCGATATAATTTCCTTTTTAAGTGTTTATAGATAATTTTAAATTACCTAATTTTATTAAGCTTCTTTTTAGTTTATAAATAAGTCAAGTGAAAGACTTTTAAGAAATAGATCTGATATATAATTAAAAAATTAAATCTATAAAAACATTATGCCGCTAGATGCTTTAGGATTTTTAACTGGTTTATTTAATCTGATTTTTGTAATAATATCTATTGCTGTTGGACTAATAATAATATCAAAATATAAACAAGCTAATAAGAAGCGATATATTTATTTAGGGCTAATCTGGATAGGGATATCAACTCCTTGGATGCATGGAGCAATTGCGTTCATCCTATTATTCTTTAATATTACTTTTGATCCTATCATTCGCTTCATTATTGGTTATGCTTTTATACCAATAATAACAACAATTTGGATAGCTATTTTTACAGATCTCCTTTATGAAAATAAGAAAAAAATTTTAGTTTCAATATACATGCTAATTAGCATTATATGTGAAATTCTGTTTTTCATATTTTTATTTGTTGACAGAGTTGAGTTAATTGGATACTTTGAAACGACTTTCCAGGCAAGATACAGTTTATTTATACGTTTTACAATGGTGTTTTTCTTAATTAGTGCATTAATTACTTTTTTAATTTTTGCTCGCCATTCCTTAAAGTCCAATGATCCAGTATTAAAGATAAAGGGGAAATTTTTAATTATCGCTTTTCTGACTTATTCTGTTTGTGCTGTATTAGATTCTTTTACATTTTTCATAGATCAATAAATTACTAAAATTTTATTTCTTTCCTATTAATTCTGCGAAATACTTAAATCCACGATTATATGATTCTTCTGCTTCTTTTGAAATTTTAGCAAATGCACATCCGGGTAATTCATTCATTGATATGTGATAAGATACACATTCACAGCATTTTCCTCGTCTTGAACAGTCATAAGTACAAGGACAAGATTCTTTTAATCGATCTTGGTTGCATTCTGTCATTTATAATTTTCAACTTATTAATTTTTATATTCAAGTAATTAAACCTTTATCAAAAAATTAATTTATAATAAGAAATGGTGACTCTTCTCGGATTTACAGAAAAATAGTAAAGATTTGTAGTATCAGATCATATTCAGAAGAAATCTAAGTATTAACTAGAAAAATATAAATTGGTTTGTTATTATACAAAAAATAATTATTAATTTAGTTAATACACTTACAAGCTTAAAAGTATGCCAGAACTTAGTTACGAAGATATTTTAGAGGAATATTTAGAAAGAGTTGGTAAAAATTTAGTAGGAGCTATTCTCATAAACTATAAAAATCAAGTTATTGCACTAAAATTAAGGAATAAAAAAATAAAGAATGATACTTTAGAATTTATTCTAAAAAAGGTTAGTCCATATGTTAAACAATTAATAAAAAATAAAATTTTTCTAAATATGGAAACAAGAACTATTGAAACTGATGAATATTTTATTCTTTTAACCGTAATAAGCGAAAAGGTTCTACTAGTATCTATTTTTGCCCTAAACGCAATGATTGAATCATTTATTAGTTTTACAAAAACGGCATCAGTGAAACTAAAGCAAATGATAGATAATTATAAAATTGATTCAACCGATTCTAAGAAAAGTATAAGAAAATCAATATCAGATACACAGAGAGAAAAGAATTATACTAAAGAGAGGATGATGATTAAATTAGTTAATTTAACCAAAAAATCCG
>JARRLT010000220.1:0-7308 GCA_037386725.1 Promethearchaeota archaeon | reverse complement strand
ATTCCTGTTTAATGGGATGGTAACCAGATTCTTTCCCGACAAAGATTTTTTCACAATCCTTTTTACAGTAAGATAACAGGTCATCATTTATCAGTCTGTCATATACAACAACGTCAGCATGTTTTAGTCTTTTTAGAGCTTTGACCGTGATTAGTTCAGGATCTCCCGGGCCTGCTCCGACAATATAAACTTTTCCGTATTTCAATTCGTTTCCCTTTAAAAAAATTATTTGATTATAAGTACTTTAAAACGTTAACAATCAGAAAGCTCGCAGTTGCTATAAAAACAATCAGAAAAACTGCTATCAGTATATTAGCCTGAGAATCTGTATGAGCAGAAACTGTCTGTTCACGGGATAAAATACTGTTTATCATTACAAGAGTTTTTCTACCTATCATCTTAAATTGTGTATCGTACTTAATAATTTCATCCTGTGTAAGTGCATTTGATCTTATCTCATCAAAAAATTTTTTTATGTTTCAAACGAAATGAAAGATATTTTTTATCAAGGGTTTACTGAAAAAGAAATAGATGTATTCGAACAATACTTAGAGCGGTTGTTAGAAAATTTAATGTCATATATTGAAAATAAAGAGAATCCTTTCTAATTTAAAATTCTTGATATTTAAATAAAATTGATTTATAAAAATAAAGGAAAATTTTTATTTACTTACTTTTTCCTCTAATATGCTTTTAACTTCTTCAGCGTGTCCTTTAGGACTAACTTTGGGCCAAATATAGACAATCTTTCCATTAGGATCGATTAAATAAGTGCTTCTTATTACTCCCATATATTCTTTGCCACGAAATTTCTTTTTGCCCCAAGCGCCATATTTATTCTCAGCAAATTTTGCATGTGATTCTGGACTATCAGCACTTATCCCTATAATTTCTGCATCTAATTTTTGAAAGTCCGGAAGAATTGTTGTAAAACCTATCGCTTCAGTAATACATCCTGGCGTGTTATCCTTTGGATAAAAGTATAAAACAACAAATTTCCCTCGAAAATCTTTTAGACATACTTCTTTGTTATCCTTATCTGGCAAACAAAATTCTGGGGCATTATTACCGATTTTTAATACACTTTTTAACATTTGAATCACCTCATAAAAAACTCAGAATTTTTAATTAGCTATTAAAAGGCAGAAATTTGAAAGTTAGTATTATTCTTCATTAATTTTTACTAAGATCCAATTTTAATGATTTTCAAAATTGTGAATTCTTTTAATAGAATATAAATTATTTATGAAATTTAAAAAAATATAGAAAATTTTAATTTAAAGGGAGATCTTCCAATAAAGAGCTATTTTTGGTTCTTAAAACAACCACATCTTTACACTCTGAACTATGAGTCCCTAAGAACTTAATCCTTCCTTTTTCAGATTTGAGGGTTGCTTTTATCGAGAAATGATTCCAAAAATCTTTGAATTCCTCTTTCTTTTGCACCATATATCCTTTAGACAATAACTTCTTTAAAACTGAATTTATATCATCAGTCCTTATTAATCTACTTGGCATCTTTCAATTCACCTGAGAAAATTCATTTAAGGATCATTCCTTAAAGGATGTCGTGCATTCTCCTTATTTTTAAGTAGTTCGTCAACAGTCGGTCTCTCTTCCATTGCTTTCCTTATAGCATTCCTTGTTGCTTTATAATTGTTAATAAAGATTCTCTTTCGTCTACTTGCTGTGGGATGAACAAAAACATTAGCAATGATCATTAAATCTGATGTAGCTTCTTTTGGAATAATACCATCATCGACGCAATCCATAATTGCTTTTCCGACCGCCGCTTGTGCAGGTCCATACACCAAACTAGCATGACGTAATGAACCTACATTCACTGTTGGGATCATTACTGTTGGTGGAGAAACTTGCAAATTCGGTTCTAATATTACTTGTAAAGCTTCTTTTCCTTCTGAAGGATTAGATAAAGATTTTGCATAAGCTTCGCCAACTGGGCCATTTTTAGTTCCTATTAATAAGTCAACATGAGCAACTTCAGCACCTTCTCCAACTAATGACTCACCTACTTTAATTTGAAAATCTTTAATAGTTGGAGGAGTAATCCCAACAGAATAAAATCTACTTGTAAGTTCTTTTTCTCCTATTTCAAATTTAAGTTCTTTCTTTTCTATTAAACCAAGTTTTTCTAATTCTACTCTTAGTTCATCTCTTAATTCATAAGGTAACGCATCTCCCATAATTATAGGCTTTCTTGTAATCCCAACAGGTACATTCATCATATTTAAGCATTCTTTAGCTCCAATTGCTCCTGTAGCAATTAAAATTCTAGCTATTTTTTGAACTCGCATCTGAATCTTTTGAGCTTCTTGAAGATTCCCATTTTGAATATGATTATATATTTCTAACCAAATTTGAGGAATTACATTAGCAGAGCCTAAAATTGCACCTGCTGCTCCTCCAGCAAATGCCCCAAGAACATTTTCATCCCATCCGATCATTACTGAGACTTTGTCTCGGACTTTTTCTAATAGAGCTGAGAAGTATCTATAATCCCCACTTGAATCTTTAATTGCTACAATATTTGGAATATCGACTAAATCTTCAACAACAGTCCAAGGAAGATTTACTCCAGTGCATACAGGGATATTATATAAAACAAGTGGAATATCAGTATTTTCAGCAATTGTATAATAATGATCATACAATCCTTTTGCTCCCGGTTTTAAATAATAAGGAGTTACAATAATTGCCGCATCAGCACCTAAGTCTGTAGCGGCATTTGTGGAATCAATTACCATTTGTGTTCCTGTTTCTCCAGTTCCAGCTATAACCGGTACTCTTCCTTTTGCTTCATCCACTACGATTTCAATTACTCTTAATCTCTCCTCAAGAGTCATATTTACGAATTCTCCAGTTGTACCACATGGAATAAGTCCCGTTACTCCTTTTTCAATGAAGTAATTTACAAGATTTCTAAGATTTTCTTCATTGATAGATTCATCTTCTTCATTAAAGGGAGTTACCATTGCAGGCATAACACCTTTTAATCGGAAATCGAATTTACCCATAATTTATCATCTCATTCATTCTTTAATTCTTTTTATGTAAATTTCTTGCCGCTATGAAACTTAATCCATTTTCAGTCAATTCTTTTGCCGTAGAATTAACTGCATCATACCGATCCAATAAATTTATTCTCAAATAGTCCCATAACCCTTGATCTTTAATCTCAGATTTTGCCATGAAATATTCAAGTATATCAGTAGGATGCTCTCGATCTTTTTCAACTTCAACATTTCCGCCTTCGTGTTTAGCAGAAACATTTTTAACTTTTTTAGCTAATTCCATCAATTCATCCCTTCTATCATAAGGTTGTCTTACAATACTTTTCCAAGTTTCTGTTATATGATGCTCTAATCTAACAACATCCGTAAAATCAAATTCTCTTCTAATTTGTGCGGCTAATTCAATAGTTTGGTTGTTAACGGAATTAGATAAATTAAATCCTATCAAAGGACTTGATCCATCATCACGAGCGAATAATTTCGCAGTTAATAACGTCCACAAACAAGCGTAGGGATTGTCATTTCCCATATATACTGAAATTTTAAATTCATTATTGATTCCTAATTTATAAAGAAAATAGCCCAGTAAAACCGTTCCAGGATTAACATTTAATACCTGTTTTATTCCATATTTTGTATAATAATAAAGATATTCATCAATCCATTTCAAGGCAAAATCATTTGGTTGACCTACACCACCAAAATAACCCGTAATCGTTTCTGGACCTCCCAAGTGGATGTTAACAGGAGCACCATCTGGACCCGGAGCGGTTCCCTTTGTGTCTAATGTCTCTACCCAAGAAGATCCAATAATTTGCATTGCTGCTGCTATTGCCATTAAATCACCATCTTCTTCTTGTTCCTTCATTTTTCTAACTCTAATAATACGTCCTGGTACTAAGTTTTGATTTTTTATTGCTTCTTTAGCCATATCTATTAAGAAAGGAAAATATTGGCATGAAGAAAGTTCCAGGGTAACAGCATAATCATCATCAAATTTCATTGTTTCTACTTTATCGCCAAGAATTTTCTTTCTGTATTCTGGAATACTAATGAATTTATCATTATCTCTTTGTTCAATCAGCCATTCAAGATCATCAATATAAGAAGGTTGAATTTTTTCCAAATATCCAATATAATTTTCATAAGTACTTGCTTCTTTAGCCTTTTTGTTGATTTCCTTAATGCCACCGTATTTATCGATTACTTCAAACAAATCACTAATTAAGGGATTATCCTCATCTAAAATAAAGTCATTTAAGCTTTTTAGAGCACTGTTAGATATTTTTAATTTTTTACGTAAATCATTCATTTTGAATATCACTTTTTAATTGTTAAAATTCGAGAAAAGCCAAGAATTACCCATAGAGTTCCCATTATTCTTGGTTCTCTTAATTTGTTCCTTAGATTTAATACAAGAATTATTAAATTTTAAAATTTTTCAATTAAAATTTTATTCTCAAAAGGAATTTTGTATCCATAGGTTTAGATTAGATTGTAGAATGCATTTTCTAATTAAATCGTAAGGTTTTTACTCATTTTCACATTAAATAACCGTAAATTCATAAAAAAACATTGATCAGAAATGCGAACTGTCGGACCATGTCCCGCGTGTGGAACAGATAAAGAAGTTCAAAAGCAATTGTTTGCACTTCGGGACGCATTAAAAAAAGGCAGATTTAATAAACAAGGGAGAAGCACCATTTTTCGAAGAAAAGTTAGAAGAAATCATGAATGAGGTTTATAAAAAAGATTCTAATCTTTTGACTTGTACCCTTAACCAAGAAAAAGCTATTTTAGAAACTGATATATCAATGATCACTCAAGGAACCCCAATGCGAGAAGATAAAAGTATAGATTTGAGTTATATCGAAAATACCGCAAAAGAAATCGGTAAAGCTTTAAAAAGTAAAGATAAATATCATTTAGTTGTTGTAAGATCAACAGTAGTTCCAGGAACTGCTAGAAATCTTGTTGGTAGAATTATTACGGAGATTTCTGGTAAGAAACCGGGGAAAGATTTTGGATTATGTATGCAACCAGAGTTTTTAGCTGAAGGTCGTTCAATTGAAGATACATTACATCCAGACAGAATTGTTATTGGAGAATATGATAAAAAGAGTGGAGATATGCTTCAAGAATTTTATGAATATTTCTACGGAAAACATCTTAAGAATTGTCCAGTCTTAAGAATGAATTTAGAAAGTGCTGAACTCGTAAAATATGGAAATAATTGCCTTTTATCCACGAAAATTAGTTACGCCAATGAATTTGCTAATTTTGCGGAATTAGTCCCGAACGTAGACGTAGCTCAAGTAATGAAAGGTGTAGGTTTAGATTATAGAATTAATCCGAGATTTTTAGGCGCTGGAGTTGGATTCGGTGGATCTTGCTTTCATAAAGATGTTAACGCGATAAAGGCATGGTCAAAATCTAAGGGATATACCTCACGATTACTTAATGCCGTCTTAGATATCAATGATGATCAAGCAATTCATATTATTGATATGGCTGAAGAACTAGTTGAACAGTTAAAAGATAAAAAGATTACTTTACTAGGTCTTTCTTTCAAACCGGGAACTGACGATATGAGAGAAGCTCCAAGTATTCGTGTTGTTAAAGAATTATTAAAACGAAATGCTACAAACATAACTGGATACGATCCGAAAGCAAAAGAATCAGCAAAGGAAGTGTTTAATGATAAAATCAACTATGCTAAATCTATTGAGGAAGCATTAAAAGATTCTGATATTGCCTTTTTAATCACAGAATGGGATGAATTTAAGAATCTTAAACCAGAAGATTTCAAAAAACACATGAAAACACCTAATCTTGTTGATGGACGAAGGATCTATGATTTTGATATTTTCAATAAAACCTTAAACTTCAGAGCTATTGGACGAGTGGGTTTAAACGAACAATAATTCTTGACAAAATTTTTTTATATATTTTTTCTTTTTACACAAATATTATCCTTATTTAATTCTACATAGACTTTAATGCTTAATATCAATCCAAAGCTAATAATGACAGCACTAATTATGAAGGGAGAATATAAACTTAAAAATTCATAAAAGAATCCTGCTATCAATGGTCCGGGAATTAAAGCAAGGCTCGCAATCGACTGAGCTAAACCCATAAATCCTCCCTGTTCATCTTCTTTGGAGATTTTTGAGATAACTCCAGGAATAGAGGTTCTTATAAATCCACTTCCAGTTGATAAAAATCCTATTAATATAAAAAAGAACGTAACTATGGGAAGGATGGGAATTAATACAATTCCAAGTAAAATAAAAAGTAACCCAAATATGATCAACCTTCCCTCACCAACTTTTTCAGAAAGAAAATCCATCAAAAAACCTTGGATTACGAATTGTAAAGCCCCTATGAAAACAAAAACCCAAGCAAGGGAAAAATTGTCAAAATTAAAAAATTTCTTTGTAATCAAAGGGATTAATACAGGGATTGCAGAAAATGCTAAATTCATAATAAATAATATAATTAATAAAAATGGTAATAAAGGCTTTTGAAAAGCTTTTTTCAAATTGATTAAAAACCCATCCTTTCTTGATTGAATTGGATGGTCCCTATTTCCATTAAACTTGTTTTTTTCTACTGTTTCCGGTAAGAAAAAATAAACGAATACAAGATTTATTAGGGTCAAAATTGTGGCTAAGAAACCAGGAGCCCAATAACCAAAAATACTTAGAAAACCACCTAGTGCAGGTCCAATTATGACACCTCCAGAAAATGCAGCTCTCACTTTTCCTAATCCTGAAGTTCTTTTTTTATTACTCGTTATATCTGCCATATATGCTTGAGCAATTGAGATTTCAGTTGCTGCTCCTGAAAGAATCCTAGAGAAAAATAACATCCAGTATGAAATCGCTGTCGCAAATAAAACAAAACTAAAACCAGAAACTAAAATAGAGAGCATAAGAAGATTCTTTCTTCCATATTTATCAGATAATCGTCCCATTATAGGTGAAGAAATAAATTGCATTAAAGCAAATATATTCATTAAGAGACCAATCGCAAACGCTCCAACATTAAATGATAATGCATAATAGCTTATGAACGGAAAAATCATTGCATAACCAGTAGCATCAACAAAAATCGTAAATAATAGGACAAACTTTCTCTTGCTCATTGATTTTCTATTAGTGATTTCCATTTATATAATAAAAATACAGTTATCATTGAAGATAACAATGATGACTATGAAAAAGCTATGAAACTGGCAAAACAAACTGATAAATTACCAATAGGTGTTTTT
>JARRLT010000219.1:0-12394 GCA_037386725.1 Promethearchaeota archaeon | reverse complement strand
TCCCCTTTTCCCCGGAGCCTGGAAAAATTCGTCCCTGTGCCGGAGCCGTATTTAAACAGCCGCGCCTCTTTAACAATCAGATCCATGATCCCGTTTCTGGTGACAAGGGAATCTTCTATATAGAATTTGATCTTTCCAAAGTTATAAAAAACAGTGAATTAAGAGAAAAAGTTTCCGAAATTTATGAATACATATATAAACAAAACATAAAACCTAGCAAGAGGGAAGAGATCAATAAAATTATCAATTTAAAACAAAAAATCGATATTATAACAAGAAATGTTGTGGGTGAAATTCTTTCTAAACCTCAAAATTTAGATAAAAAGGAAATTTTACTTGGTTTAAGAAAAAAATTTATTCAGAAACCAATAGAAAAGGATATCAAGGATTTTGAAATCGAAAATTCATTTAAAAATGCTTTATTTAAACAAGGTAAATTTTTATTTTAAAATTATATAATAATTTTTATTAATTGAAGAAAATGACTGCAGCCAAATTACGAATTGAAAGACTCGATAAAAACCGATCGGGTAGAAGTTTGTGTTACATAGATCAAGATGTAATGAGAGAACTCGGACTTAATACGGGAGATATAATTGAAGTTAAAGGTAAAAAAGCTACTCCTGGAATAGCTGTTTCAAGCGCTCCTGATAAAGGGCAAAGAGTTATTAGGTTAGACGGAATTCAACGATTAAATGTCGGAGCAACTATAGGTGAATTTGTTGAGATTCATTCTGCCGAAGTTTTCCCGGCACAAAAAGTAATATTAACTCCAACAAGGGCAAATATTGACCTCAAGAAACAAGCAGATGCAATTAAAGGGAAATTAATCGACAAGCCAGTTGTAATAGGAGATATAGTTGATGTTTTGGGTGCCTTTATCCAAAAACAATCGGATGATAATCCAATGCAGGAATTTATGAAGATGTTTGGATCTAAGAAAAGGACTACAATAGGTAATTTACGCTTAATTGTAGAAAATACTGTACCTTCGGGAAAGATAGTCAAAATTACGCGTGATACGATTATAAAGGTAAATAAGAGAATAGCCGTCTTAAATGTCTCAGGAGGAGTTGTTACCTATGATGATGTTGGTGGATTAAGTGAAGAAATTCAAAGAATTCGAGAAATGGTAGAACTTCCTTTAAAACATCCAGAATTATTTCATCGATTAAATATAGATCCTCCCAAAGGAGTTTTGTTTTATGGTCCTTCAGGTACCGGAAAAACGTTAATGGCAAAAGCTGTTTCTCAAGAGTCTAATGCAAATTTTATTACTATAAATGGCCCAGAAATTATGTCCAAATTTTATGGAGCCAGTGAAGGTAGACTTAGAGAAATCTTTAGAGAAGCGGAATCAAATGCACCTTCTATTATCTTCATTGATGAAATTGATTCTATAGCTCCAAAGCGAATGGATACTTCTGGTGAAGTAGAAAGAAGAGTAGTTTCACAATTACTTTCCTTAATGGACGGATTGAGGGGAAGAGGTGAAGTTATATGTGTTGGTGCAACAAATAGAGTTAATTCCATTGATGAAGCATTGAGAAGACCCGGCAGATTTGATAGAGAAATCGAATTTGGAGTTCCAAATGTTAATGGACGCAAAGAAATATTTCAAATTCACACTAGAGGAATGCCTATGGAAGAAGATGTAAATCTAGATAAATATGCTGAAATAACTCATGGGTTTGTAGGAGCGGATATTATGGCTGTTTGTAGAGAAGCTGCTATGTTTTCTTTAAGAAGAATCCTTCCAAAGATTAATTTAGATGAACCTATTCCGAGTGAAATTATTCAAGAATTAGTCATTAAAAATCAAGATTTTATCCAAGCAATTAATATGGTCGAACCTTCTGCTATGCGCGAAGTAATGGTAGAGATCCCAGATGTAAGTTGGGATGAAGTTGGAGGATTAGAGAATGTTAAGCAAGAGTTAAAAGAAGCGGTAGAATGGCCATTGAAATACCCAAAACTTTTCGAAAAAGCGGGAATTCGCCAATTGAATGGAATCCTATTATTTGGACCCCCTGGTTGTGGAAAAACCCTATTAGCGAAAGCAGTAGCTAGTGAGAGTGAATCAAATTTTATTTCTGTGAAAGGTCCAGAAATATTTTCAAAATGGGTTGGAGAAAGTGAAAAGGCTGTTAGAGAAATATTTCGTAAAGCCAGACAAGCGGCCCCGTCAATTATTTATTTTGATGAAATTGATGCTATAACTTCTGGTAGAGGGGAGGTTGATGGTACAAGGACCTATGCTTCCATTGTTAATCAAGTTTTAGTAGAAATGGATGGTGTTGAAAATAGAAAAGGAATCGTGGTTGTAGCAAGTACAAATAGACCTGATATTGTTGATCCTGCATTTCTAAGACCAGGTAGATTTGATAGATTAATATATGTAGAAGCTCCAGATAATAAATCTCGTTTAGAAATATTGAATGTTCACACAAAAAATATGCCATTAGCAGAAGATGTATCATTAGAAAATATTGCATCTCAAACTGATGGATTTAGTGGAGCAGATCTTGAAAATCTTTGTAGAGAAGCTGGTATGCAGGCAATTCGTGAAAAAATGGAAAATTTAGATGTTATTGAGAAAAGACACTTTAATCAAGCTTTGGAGAAAATTCAGAGTACACTTCCTCAAGATATTGTTGATCGTTATGAACAAATGGCTAAACACATTACGAAATCAAGAAATATCAAGGAACCAACCGTTGATTTATATAAATAAAATAAGTTTACATTACTTTTATTAGATTTCTTATTTGGATTTCCTTCAAATATTGCTTTATTCTATTTTTTAGTGAGAATAAATTATTTCATTTCTTTGCATTTTTCCGAAATTAAGATTCAAAGTTTGAAAAATTTATTATATTTATTTTTTTAAAGTATACTCATTATTATTAATTTGATATAAATTCTTCAAAAATGAGAGATGATATGTATGAGTTTACCAGAAATAAATTGGCAAGGGCACACAAAAAAATATCAAAGAGCAATGGAAGAACTCAATTTAGATTTTTGTGTTTTAACACGTGTAAAATCAATTACATACCTCACTGGAGCATTTGTACCTTGGAAAAGTTATATTTTTTTACCCAAAGAGGATTTTGGAGATCCCATTCTTTATACAGTACTATTAGATGTAGAACGCGTTAAAGATGAAAAAAGAAGCAAAAAAAGAGAATTATTTAATTCTAAAGGAGTACCTCCTCGAATTGGGGTTGAGTTGGGATTAGATATCTGTGTAACGGGACAAATGCTATCCCATACTGAAGCTGAATTATTAAAACAGATCTTCCCAGGATGTGAGTTGGTTGATTTTAATCAGAAAACAGAGGAAATTCAATTAATTAAAGAATCCGAGGAAATTGAACTACTTAGAAAAGCAAGTGAACTTACTGATATTGGACAATTGGCTGTCAAAAGCGCTTTAAAAGAAAGAGAAGAAGGAAAGAGTTTTACAGAAAATGAAATAGCTGGTATTGGAACTTTAGAAATGAGGAAAGCCGGAAGTAATTATGAATGGACTTTTACGGGAAATCAAGAAATTGGTTCTGGATATCGCGCAAGTTATACATTTAATGGTTGTACCCCCGCTACTAATAAAAAAGTTTTGGAAGGAGAATCTCTTTTGGTTGATCTGCATAGTGAATATGGCTGTTATTTAGGAGATTTAAGCCATAATTACATACTTGGAAGTTGCAATCAAGAGTTAAAGAGGTTTAATGATGTTTATGAGCAATTGTGTTACGAATTGGTTGATAATATGAAACCAGGAGTAACTTTTGATGAATGTTATCAAGCGGTAAGAAAAGTTGCTGAAAAAGAAGGTTTTGCAAATGATCTGTTCTTTGGAGTGGGCCATGGTATCGGGTGTATCGGTAATGAATCCTATCCTGTAGTTCTTCCTGGAAAAGTATTTCACAGATAGGGACTGGAAACAAAAAAATTGTTTTATGTGGCCATTTTGATACTGTACCTATTGGAGAAGGAGAGAATTGGATATATCCTCCTCTAAGAGGAAAATATACTAATGGAAGGGTCCATGGAAGAGGTTCGGCTGATATGAAAGGAGGGATCACATCAATCGTTGGAATAATGAAATATGTTAACTAATAGTTTAAAAAAAGAATTGTTGAAAATATTAAAGAAATTAATAAGCTTTAATACTGAAGATCCTCTAGGAAAAACAAAAGATATTATCGATTTTGTAGTAAATAGTGTTTTTAAGGAACAAGATGGGTTCCAAAATAGGATTATTGAGTATGAAAAAGAAGGTGTAATCTTACATAATCTTATTTCACAGATAGGGACTGGAAACAAAAAAATTGTTTTATGTGGCCATTTTGATACTGTACCTATTGGAGAATCTTTTTCAGTAATTTTTTTAGGTACTGCAGATGAAGAAGCCGGAATGTCAGGTTCTCATTATTTAAGAGAGAATACCAATATTATGAAAGATACACATATACTGATTATTCCCGAACCAACAAATCTAAAAATTGGAATAGCCGAAAAAGGAGTAATTTGGAGTAAAATTTTAATTCATGGAAAAGCTGCACATGGTTCTATGCCAAATAAAGGAATAAATGCGATTGAAGGTGCGGGAAAGTTAATTCCAAATTTAAAAAGTTGTTTGAATACAGTATCTAATCCTATTTTGGGAAAATCTACATTGAATATTGGAAGAATTAAAGGTGGTTCCGCAATAAATGTAGTTCCAGAAAAAGTAGAACTGGATCTTGATTTTCGAATTATTCCCGAACAAGATCCCGATTTATTATCTAAAAAGCTAAAATTATTAGATTGCCATCCTTGTTCTATGGAGGTTAAAGTACTTGTTCAACTCCCCGCCCTCATGACAGAAACTAATAATTCTTTTATTGTAAATTTAAAGCAGAATGTAAACAAAAATTTAATTGGTCTCCCCTATGCTACCGATGCAGCTTATCTCGTCGATCCTCAAAATCCAATTCCCTTTATAATATTTGGTCCTGGAGATCCCGAAAGGATTCATAAAATTGATGAATATGTCCCTTTAGAACAAATTTATAGCTGTTCAGAGTATCTTTTAAAGGCGATAATCGATGAATTCCATAAAGATAAATAACACTAAAACCAAGAAAAAGAAATAGATAATAAGCAATAAATTAGATCTTAAAGATTGTTAATATAGGCTTCAATACGATCCATCGCTTCTTTAATTTTTTCCAGCTCAGTTGCATAAGAAATGCGTAGTCTATCTTGAGAATAAGATCCGAAGGTATTTCCTGGTACAACAGCTACACCTTTCTCCTTTATTAAACCTTCTGATAATTCAGTTCCGGTTAGATTAAAAGGTTTAGTTGAGGGCATGATATAAAATGCTCCTTTAGGTTTAATTACCTCAAATCCAATTTCTTTCAGTCTGTTATAAGTTAAATTACGCCGAAGATCAAAATTTTCAAGAATTGGGGCAAAGAAGTCATCTCCCATTCTTAAAGCTTCAACAAACCCATATTGAGCAGCATGATTTGTCCCAGCGACTGTGTACTGATGATATTTTTCCATTAAATCAATTATTTCCTTTTTGGCTGTAACATAACCTAATCTAAAGCCCGTTGCGGAAAATTTTTTTGACATTGCATTAGTTGTAATGGTTCTTTCAAACATACCATTTAATGATGCTGGTGAAAGATGTTTATGACCATTATATAAATAATATTCGTACACTTCATCAGAAATTAAATAAAGATCGTGTTCTATAACAATATCAGCTAATTTTTCGATTTCTTTCGGATTATAGGCGTACCCCGTAGGATTATTTGGAGAATTAATTAAAATCGCTTTTGTCTTTTCGGTTATTGAGGATTCCAATTGCTCAAAATTAGGAGCAAAATCATCTTTTCTTTTTACCTCTTTTACGTTAACACCATAAAAAGGACCTAAGTAAAAATATGAAATAAAGTTCGGAGAAAATAGAAGTAGTTCATCTCCAGGATTAAAAACCGAAGCAAAGGTTAGAGAAAGTGCTTGACTCCCCCCATTTGTAATAATAATTTTTAAAGCTTCAATATTACCCTTTATTGCCGGTTCTGGAGTATCAAAATCTGGTTGACCAATTCCTAAACTAATAACATCATCCTTTCCTGCGGCATAATCAAATAATTCACGTATTTTTGACTTTGGAGTTTTATATTTTAGAACTTTGGATAATTCTTTCAAAAAGTTCTCACTTAGATTATTATTTAATTTTGAATTATTATATAATCTTAAAAATATAAAAGATCTCTAATAATTTACGCTCCTTGGTGGAATTTTTGCCCATTTTCACTATTTATATGTAAGAGATAAATTATCTAAAAGTCTGAAAAATCAAGGTAAACATCAAATTACAAATTTAAAATGATACTCGTTGAAATGTTAAAAGAGTTTTATGAGCCAGTAGAATCAAGGTACTTAAAGATGGATATATTTCTCAACACAAGTTTATCGAATGGTATCTGCAGGTGAAATTCCTACGCAATCCCATAGGTTTGATGAAATTTCGTTAATCTTGTATGCGGATCTTATGAGAGTCACTTTTAACCTTTCATAAAGAGTTATTTTTAAATTTATGAAACTCTTTTTTTATACTATATAGGGTTTAAATATCAGTATACCAATTACAAATAAAAAATAAGAAAATAAAGCAGTAAAATGATTAACGAGTTCTTTGAGAGGGAACATTTAATTCCTAAGCGACACATTGAAAAACACGAGTTAAAGAGTTTTAAACTTCGCCAAATTCGATATCAGTGGCGGACATTGATGGTTTTAGAATACAAGACCAGAAGAAATCAGTTCGATGATGAATTTTGGAAAATTCAACGCAATGAATCCCTTTCTTATGAAGAAAGATCTCAACATAGAAAAGAAGTTATTGATCGTAAAAGTGAATTGCGCAAAATTAGGAGTAGGCAACCCCTAAGTTGTGCGTGGTGCGGGAATCGCTGGGAAGACCTTTACTATAACTACCATGGCGCGATGTGGCTCTGTCCAAAATGTCATAAAAGTCATCAAGAATGGTTAGAGAAAAAGAGAAAACAAAAGAAGAAGGGAGATTGACAGAGGAGTTAAGAAAAACTCTTAAAGCTAAGTCAGATTTTTTAGGGAGGGTAAATGCGGACCTTTATAGGGAATTTATCATTCGGACGGAAAATCTGCTTAAAGATTGAATGCTAATATGATATGAGAATTGAATTATTTATTTTAGAAACTCTTTTTTTAATTATACAAAATATCTTTAAGTATTACTCACCATGATTGAATTTTTGCTCATTTGTCTTATTTAAATATAACAGATAAATTGATAAACAAAGTAAAAGTCTAAAAGTTAAGGCATTAAACAAACTATAAATTTAAAAACATAGTGATAAGCAAGAAAAAGTTACTTGAATGGTAAAAAGGAACTTAAATATCTTCACCGTAATTTCTGAGAATCTGTTTTACAAGATTTTGAAATGCTTGCTCCACATTATCCCCATATTTAGCACTGGTCTCTACAAAATCGCAAGCATTAATTTCTTTAGCTAGTTTTTCCCCTTCTTCTGTGGGAACAATTCTCTGACCTTCTAAATCAATTTTATTGCCAATTAATATATAGGCTCCTTCTTTTTTGACATATTTTTGAAAATCTGCTAACCACTTTGAAGTGATATTTGTAAAGGTTGGATGTCGTGTAACATCATATACAAGTAATGCACCTACGCAACCTTGAAAGTACATGCTCCGGATTACATTATACTTCTCTTGACCGGCAAGATCCCACATAATTAAACGTATTCGTGCGTTTATACTTGGAATTGTTACATCTTTTCTTATGATGTTAGCTCCTAAAGTGGGTTTGTAATCTTCGGTAAAGGACTCTTCTACGTATTGGTTAATCAAACTGGTCTTTCCGACAGCCGCTTCCCCCAAAATAACTATCTTGAACACGTATTCTTTAGTTTCTTTAGCAGACATATTTTTCTTTTCCTTTAATTGTAATTATTATATTGATACATTTTATATATTTTTATTTTCCATATTTAAGGTTAAAACAAAATCATTATGATCAGGTTTGGTTACATCATTTTTCTGCCCACTATATACAACTCTTTCTTGTGAGGTTAAAGTTTTTTCAAGAGAATGAACTAGAAAACCAATAAATAAATCACAAGAAACTCCTGTTTCTGAACAAAATATACAATTTTCAACTTTCACTTTTACTAAGCCTTCAAAATTTTCAATGATCTGAACTTTCCATTCAGTTTGAATTAAAGAATTAATTTCTTCAATGCTTTCCTTAAAATTTTTTCCAAATGGGAAGAGATAAAAAGCAAATTTCTTTCCAATCTCAAATAATAAACGAGAACTCTCATACAATAAACAATTTTGAGCAGAGATTATTTTTTTAAAAGAGAAAAAACTAATCGAACCAGAAGGATCAACATCTCGAATATCCTTGATATGAAGCATTTCTGCTTCTTTTAGAATAGATTTCATTCCATCGTAATCTAGGATATCCAAGTATGCTTGAAGTAGGGCAGTTACCACACGATTGTTAACTTCTCCTTTATATTCTCCGATCATAGTTAAAATCTGCACTTTATTCTTATTTTAAAGATCTAATAATGAAAGGTCAAAATTTGGGTCATTTTTTCGAGGTATTCTAGTATCAATTTCATATATGTACACTTCCCCTGTTACTGATACAATACTCGGCTTTCCAAGATGTCCCCCTAAAATACTATAATCTTGTCTTCCAACTTGAAAATGAAGATGTATTATAGGATCCCCATCCTTAAAGGCCACATTTCCCATACAATTAACTAATTCCACATTTTCTTCAAATGTTTTAAATAAGTATTCCTTATTATCGATATCAAAATATCCAATAGTAAATTTATTTAATGCTCCTATCACATTAATTAATCCAGATTTAATATCGTGCTTTTTAACCATTTCGGTAATTGCATCGATTAAATCCTCTCCAGGAAATACTCGACTAACAATAACTCTGTTTAATTTCGATTCAATACTTTTCATAAAACATGATCCTAAGATATTACTTATTTAATATAAATTGTTAAGATCTTTAAAATCTATATATTGAAAAAACTCTAATTTTACAATAATAAAGAAAGAACTTATAATTAAATCTTATAATATATGAATTCATGTTTCCTTTGATAGTGAATTTTCTATGAAAAAAATAACAGAAAAAGTAGGGGATTGGGAGCAATTTGAGGGATTAAATGACCAAGAAATTAAAACGAAAGCCGAAGAACTTCTTAATAAGATGACTTTGGAAGAAAAAGTCAATCAAATGGCTGGTGATAAACCAACTTTTCCAGAGATCATCAAGATGCTATTTCATTATAATAAATATCCTTATCCCGCAGGTGAAAATCAGAGATTAGGTATTCCTCCTATAAAGTTCACTGATGGCCCTAGTGGTGTTGTAGTGGGGAATTCAACTTGTTTTCCCGTTCCTATGGCACGAGGAGCCTCATGGAACATTGAATTAGAAGAGAAAATAGGAAATGCAATTGGAATTGAGGCGCGAGCGCAAAACGCCAATTTTTTTGGGGGGGTGTGCATTAATCTACTTAGACATCCCGCGTGGGGAAGAGCTCAAGAAACCTATGGAGAAGATCCTTATCTCTTAGGAATGATGGGGTCTGCATTAGTAAGAGGAACCCAAAATCACGTTATGGCTTGTGCTAAGCATTATGCTTGTAATAGTATGGAAAATGCTCGATTTAAGGTAAATGTAAAAGTAGACGAGAGAACGTTAAGAGAAGTATATCTTCCTCATTTTAAAATTTGTGTGGAACAAGGAGTTGCTTCAGTTATGAATGCTTATAATAAGGTGAATGGTCAATATTGCGGTCATAATCCTCATTTATTGAGAGATATACTCAAAGAGGATTGGAAATTCCAAGGATTTGTTATTACTGATTTCATTTGGGGGATTAGGGATGGATTAAAGGCAATTCAAGCGGGTGTAGATATTGAAATGCCGTTTAAAAGCAAAATAAAGCCAAAAAAAGTTTTAAAATGGGTGAATCAAAATTTAGTTTCCGAAGCGTTGATTGATGATGCAGTTCTTAGAATATTAAAACAAAAGATTAGATTTGCAAAATCAGAAAGACCTGAATTATATAATATGAATAATGTTGTTTCGGATGAACATAGACATTTGGCTTTACAATCTGCTGAAGAAAGTATAGTAATTCTGAAAAATAAGGAAATTTTACCAATTGATAAAGAAAAGATAAAAAAGGTTATGGTTATTGGAGAACTTGCTGATACTCCAAATATCGGTGACAAAGGTAGTAGTAGAGTTTATCCTCCATATATTATAACCCCACTTCAAGGAATTAAAGCCAAGTTAGAGAATGATATGACTATAATTTATGATGATGGTTCGAATATCGAATATCTAAAGGAAGATATCCAAAAAGCAGATTATATATTAATTGTTGTCGGATATACACATAAAGACGAGGGTGAATACGTCTATTCAAAAGGAGGAGATCGAGATATTCTCGCCTTAAAAAAGAAAGATGAAGATCTAATTATAAAATTAAGTGAACTAAATTCCAAATGCATTGTGATTTTAGAAGGAGGGAGTGCAATAATAACTGAAAATTGGAGAAAAAAAGTTTCGGGAATTATTATGGCGTGGTATCCAGGTATGGAAGGTGGAAATGCAATAGCTGGAATTTTATTTGGAGATCTAAATCCTTCTGGGAAATTACCGATAACTTTTCCAAAGTCAGAAGAACATGCTGCATTTCCTTTTGGATTTGGGCTTAGCTATACAAGATATTCTTATTCAAATTTGCATCTAAATAAAGAGGATATCAATGTTGGAGATATTTTAATGATCCAGATTGATGTTAAAAATATTGGAAATAGATCTGGAAAAGAAATAGTGCAATTGTATATCGGTTATGAAGATCCTTCAAAAGAGAGACCATTTAAGGAATTAAGAGATTTTCAAAAAGTTGAAATAAATCCTGAAGAAACAAAAACTGTTACTTTTAAGTTAAATAGCAAAAACCTTGCATATTATGATACTCAAAGAGAGGATTGGGTTGTAGAAAAAATCAAATATAAAGTTTTAGTCGGTCCTTCATCAAAAAATGAAGAATTATTAAGCTCATATTTTACAATCTCTTAGTAATTTGGAAATTTAGTTTAATTAAGTTTAATGGTTTATTATTAAAGAAAAATAAGCCACAGTCTCGATTATTACCCTAATATAATAAAATTTTAAATAGCTCGAATGACTTAAAAACTAAATTACTTTTATCTTATAATTTTTTCGAGAATTGTTAAATAATGGATGAAGAAAAGTTAGTAGCATACTGTGGGCTCTATTGTGGCTCTTGTGGGTGGAGATTTCGCTTTCCTATTTTAGCTGATGCCCTTCATGAAGCATTGGAACCAATGAAAGACCTTTTTATAGATTCAATGGAACAAGATAAGGAAAAAGAATCATTTGAGACATTTTGGGAGTATTTAAGTGATTTAGGTAACATTCAATCAAAAAGTTTTTGTAAAGAAGGATTGGAATGTGGAAATCCTGAATGTAAGATTCGCTTATGCGCTCGTGAAAAAAATATTGAAGTTTGTATCTTTTGTGACGAATATCCTTGTCAAAATTTTAAGGATCTCAAAGATGATATGGGAGAGGATTATGATCTTCTAATAAATGATTTAAAAGAACTTAAAAAGCTTGGAATTCAGAAATGGATATCCTGCAACTGCTCTTTCTGGCCGCGCTGATCCTGGCCCTGGCCCGGCCATTTACCTGGACCGTGGGCGCCAGCAGCCAGGCACTTATCTTGATATTAGACACATCGGCCAGTATGGCCGCCGGCGATGCAACTCCCAATCGCCTGGAGGTGGCCAAAGCCGAGGCGCGACAACTCGTAGATGGCCTGCCTGACGATGCTCGCGTCACCGTCATCACGGCGGGTGATGGCGCGCAGGTGTTGGTCGCCTCCAGCCAGGACCGGCGGCTGGTCCAACATGCAATAGATGGGATTTACGTCGGTACCGGCGGCGGTGATCTGACCGCAGCCCTCGAACTGGCCTCAGCCATTGCAGCTCGCCAGCCGGATACGGAGATTGCCATCCTCTCCGACGGCCGGGCGACGTTGCCGGAGCGATTGGCCGTTAAAGGCCGCGTACGCTACCTGCCGCTGGGACAAAGCGGCGACAACCAGGCCATCGCCCGCGAAACCTCGCGCCAGCTCGGCCTGCGCGCCGACATCGTTCGCGCCGATGAGGTGTTCGACCATGACGGCGCGCAGCGGTCGTCACCGAGCCTCGACGAGCGCATCGAGAAGGCCGGCGGCTTCGCGCAGGTCTT
>JARRLT010000218.1:0-5481 GCA_037386725.1 Promethearchaeota archaeon | reverse complement strand
TGAGATCCTTCACTTCGTTCAGGATGACTGGAATCAGTAGATTCTTTATACAACAGAAATTTCCAGTCGTAATCATAAGTTATATTTTCGAAGTATCGTGCATTCTTAAATAAATTAAACTCTTCGGAGAATAATCAAGTCAATGAGTTGGTAATTATATTTAAACTTTTCACCATAAGCGGGAAGATAGAGATACCACCTTTCTTGTTTGATCAGGAGAAGAAGGTGAGTGCGAGAATAATCCTAAGTGAGGATTATGAAGGAATAATCACCAAGGATTATGGTTTTATCATTGCAGTGGTAGATGTATTAGATGTTGGTCCAGGAATTATAATTCCGGGAAACGCAAATACCTTCCATGAAGTTATCTTTACAATTCTAACATTTAAACCCTCAATTTCTGAAGTTGTAGAAGGAGATGTCGTTGAAATCGTGGATTTTGGAGCGTTTATTAGATTAGGGCCACTTGATGGACTGGTACATGTTTCTCAGATTACTGATGATTATATATCCTATGAACAAGTAGCAAACCGATTTATTGGTAAAGAAACAGGAAAAATTCTTGAAGTAAATGATACGGTTAGAGCAAAAGTCATAGCAGTTTCATTAGGGGGCGGAAGGAGTGGAAAGTTAGGGCTTTCTATGAGAAGTCCATTCTTAGGAAAAGAAGATTGGATTGAAGAGGACGTAGAAGTTCAAAGTAAAGAATCCGAGTAAAGTTGTAATTAATTTAGATAGGTGAAATATTGTGAAAGAAAAAGCTTGTAAGAATTGTCATTTAATAACTAAAAATGAGCAAATTTGTCCAAAATGTAAAACTCATACTTTAAGTGAAGATTTTTCCGGAGAAGTTATAATTATTAAACCCAAAGAGTCAAAATTTGCCGAATATTTAAAAATCTTGTTTCCTGGAAAGTATGCTTTACGGGTTCGCTAATTGATCGATTTTTCTTTATTAATCAATTTTATAAAAAATAATTTTTTACTATTAAAATGCCCAAAGATTTAAAGATCCGAACTGATCAACGAAAAAATGTTGTTCCTATAGGAGATTTAATAAAAGGGAGCAGAAGAGAGACTATTCCTAAGGTTGAAGAGCGATTTAGAACCTATCAGATGAAAGGTAAAAAATTTGAGTTTTATATAGTTGGAGATATTGTTACTGAAGATATTCTTAAAAATAAATTTTTAAGGAATTTTATAAAAATCTGTATTATTGATGAAAAAACCCAAAGGGAACAAGTAAATATTGAAATTAAAGAGTTTTTTAAAAAAATACTGAAACTCAAAAACCCAAAAGGAAAAATTGCTGAACAAAGTTGGGAAGTTATTAAAAAGGCAATAGAACTTAACGAAAGGATACTAATTCATGTCACAGAGGGAGAAGAAGACATGCTAGTTATTCCTTTAATTATTACTCTTCCTTTAAAAAAGGGCATAACTTATTTTGTTCTTTATGGGCAACCTCCTATTACCGATTCTCAATATCCTATTGAACAAGGGATTGTTATTGTTGAAGTAAATAAAAGAGTAAAAAAGCTAGTTAATAATTTTATTAACTCTATGGAAAAAAGGTGAAAATATTTTCACTAATTTGAAAAATAAAGAGATTTACACTTCTATAGATTTTATTGAAAATACAAAATTTTATTTTTGCATTACATTGATATTGTTCTAAGAATAATTCAAATAATCTTTTTAAATCTTGGTGTGGAAACAAAGGGTGTATGGCAAATAATAAATTAACTATAATTCGAAAATTAAAAACTCATTATGGTGATTCTTATATCATCGGACAGGCAATGATCTATGGAAATCCCGATGATTTGAAATTCTTTGAACCCTTCCATATTAAAGCAAGGAATTTAGAGAAAGAGAAGAGATCTGAAGTCTATCGACTCAAAAGAAAAAAGGAACCTTATAAACATCTTTTTGAATATTAAAAATAAAATAAACTGATCTTAAAATGACTAAAGTATCAAAATATTATTCTATTGAAGGAAATAAGCTCACTAGAAATAATCGGACTTGTCCAAAATGCGGCCCTTCAGTTTTTTTGGCTGATCATTATGATCGATGGTCTTGTGGAAAATGTGGTTATACAACCTTTAAAAGGAAAAAATCAGGGGCAGCATCTACCGGACAACGAAGACGAAGAACTACTCGTTCGCCTAGAAAGCGTTCCAAATCTAATTAAGAATAGAAATTGTCTTAATGTTTGTTTAAAGCAAGTTAAGCTTTAAGACCTATTTTCATATCCTCTTTTTTATTGATTTCCGTTAAAACTTATAACATGAAACTATTATGAATTCCAAAAAAATTCTTTGTTTGGGGATTGAGAGTACTGCCCATACTTTTGGGGTAGGCATTATTGATTTTACAGGGAACGTTTATAGTATGGCAAATGATATGTATACTCCTGAGAAAGGAGGTTTGCATCCAGTATTAGTAAAAGAACAACATATCAACAATTTTATGGATGTTATTCAAAAGGCATTAAATGATGCAAATTGTACATTAAAAGATATCGATTTAATTGCTTTTAGTAGAAGTCCTGGATTAGGCCCTGTCCTCAAAATTGGAGCAATAATAGCACGAATGTTAAGTCAAGGACTTAATATTCCTTGTGTTGGAGTAAATCATTGCATAGCCCATGTTGAAATAGGAAGGTTAATGTGCGATATGCAAGATCCTTTAAGCTTATATGTTTCAGGGGGAAATACAATTATAAGTGCTTTCGAGTCGAAGAGATATCAAGTATTTGGTGAAACTCTAGATTTACCGATTGGAAATATGATCGATTCTTTTGCAAGAGAAATGGGATTACCACATCCAGGAGGTCCAAAAATTGAAAAACTTGCTCAAAAGTCTTCAAACTATATTGATTTACCTTATGTTGTAAAAGGAATGGATTTATCTTTTTCTGGTCTATTTACCGCCGCAAAAAAGTTGCTTGAATCTAGAGATTTTAATGATCTTTATACACTTGAAGATATTGCATTTTCAATTCAAGAGACTGCCTTTGCTATGTTAACAGAGGTAACAGAAAGAGCTTTAGCCCATACTGAAAAAAAGGAAGTATTATTAACAGGAGGAGTAGCAGCTAATAAAAGGCTGCAAGAAATGATTGAATATATTAGTAATGAACATAATGCAAGATTTAAAGTTGTCCCTCAAAAATATGCTGGTGATAATGGTGCCATGATCGGGTGGGTCGGTGTGTTAAAATATACTACTTCTGGTTCTGATCAAATCTCTGATACATTAATTAGGCCTAAAGAAAGGATGGATGAAATTCCAATTCCATGGAGACATTAAATTATTATGAATAGTCCTAATATTATTAAAGAAAAGTTAATTCATAAAGGAGCAGAAGCGAACTTATATTTAGGGCAATGGTTTAATAAGAAAGTAATTTTTAAGCAAAGAATTTCAAAAAAATATCGCGTAAATAAATTAGATCAAATTATAAGGTTAAAGAGAACATTAAACGAAGGTAGAGCTTTAATAAGGGTAAAGAATTATGGTGTTAATGTCCCTCAAGTATACGAAATTGATACTATAAATTTTCAGCTCATAATGAAACACGTAGAAGGGAAGAAGCTTAAAAATCTCTTAGTTATGATCGATAATGATCTAAAACGCAAGTTTCTTTATAAGCTTGGAAAGTTTATAGCGATTTTACATATCAATGGTCATATTCATGGCGATATCACAACAAGTAATGTAGTAATAACCGAAAATAATGAATTGTTTTTAATTGATTTTGGATTACATGAATATTCTGACACTTTGGAAGATAAAAGTGTTGACTTACATTTGTTTAAAAGAGTGTTATTATCTTCTCATGGAGAAGATTTTCAACTTTGTTTTAATTCCTTTTTGGATGGTTATACAAAGGAATACCAGAAAGCAGGAATTAAGGAATATCAAGGCATTATAAAAAATATCAACGTTATTGAAACCAGAGGAAGGTATGTAAAAAAGGAAGACCGTCTATGAAATTAATTTATTGATCCTTTATACTAATTTTAAATTTTTTTAATTAAAGTATTGAAATTTATTTGTTTGTTCAAGAATATAAAGAAATAAGAATATAAGGATTTATAAAATCGTAATTCTTATAAACATAATTAACTTAAATTATAATATATTTCATTAAATGAATTAACTTAAGGGTTTCTATTTCTATCATTAGTCTAATTCATTTTAGGCTTGAAAAAAATCCATATAAACAATACAATTGGAGTAGTGTAAATTGACAATCAAGAAAAATAAAAAAGAAAAAACTAGCTCTATGAGTAACATCACGATAAATATTCCTGAAATTTATGATGAAAATATACAAAAATTGATTAAAATGGGTGTTGTTTCAAGCAGATCCGAGGCAATAAGAACTGCTGTTAGGGAATATTTGCAAAAAGAGTATAACACCAACTTAAAATTATTAGGATTTTTTAAGGATGAATAATTGTTTTTAAAAATTTCTTTATATTCACCTTTATTTCTTTTCTGTATAAATTTTCATAATTCATTACAATCAACTATCTACTTAAGTCTGATAAATTAACCAAATAAATGATTTTAAGATAAGATATCTACCTTTATACGATGATAATTAGTAAGGTAATTATTAAAAATATCCTATCTATAACTAAAAAGAATTAAAAAATTAACAAGATCGCTTAATTCATAATTTTAATCCATTAATTATTTGGTACAAACAGGATTTAGATGCAAATAAATAGAAACAAAAATAGATATGGTATTTAATAAAGAGATTACTGTAAAAAGGATTATGTTATTATCTTCTTCCTCTAATTTTCCGGGCTTCTCGTTCTACTTCACGTAAAATTATAACATCATCAACCTTTATTGGACCTTTGACATTTCTCGTAAGGATACGATTCTTATCCCTTCCTTCAAGAATTCTTACCTTTACTTGTGTTATTTCTCCTGTAAGTCCAGTTCTCCCAACAACTTGAATTACTTGTGCTGGAATTGATTGATCATCTACTTGATATCCTTTGTTATCTTTTTGAGACAAGATTGATAACCTCAATTATTACTTAATTTCATTTATCTTATCGATCAGATCATTTATCAAAGCTTCATTTCCAGATCCTTCTTTTTCAATAGCTATCGCTGAAGAATCTACGTTTATTCTCACTGCATTTCCTAATTCTTTTTTTGTATTAAGAAATCCATAAGCAATGCCTTTCTCTTCACAGAGAATAGGGACATGAAATAATATTTCTGGTGGACTTACATCTTCAGCCATAATTACGAGTTTCGCAGTATCCCTTTCAATCGATTTTGTAGTTTCATTCATTCCTTTTCGAATTTTGCTATCCCTGGTTTCAGCGATTCTCTCTAAACTTGACTTTATCTGATCTTTTAATTTATCTGGTATATTAAAATTTACATATGACATTTTTGTTTACATCTCATTCAAATATATTTAGTTCATCTATATATTTT
>JARRLT010000217.1:3404-8259 GCA_037386725.1 Promethearchaeota archaeon | reverse complement strand
ATCTGCTTTACTCCCTATTAAAATTATCGGGATAGATTTACCAACATTTTTCACAAGAAGATCATACCAATATTCCAAACTATTAAAGGAATTATAACTTACTGAATCAAAAACTAAAAATGCTCCACTTGCTCCTTCAATAAATTTAGGTATCAATGGCCTAAACCTATTCTGGCCCCCAAAATCAAAAATAGAATTTGCTACATATTTTCGTTTATAGGTTTTTGAATCAGATTTAACTCTAATATTCAAATATGTTGAATGAAAATTAAGTCCAATTGTAAGTTCTGTATTCATAGAAAACGAATTAAAACAATATCTATTAAAAAAACAAGTTTTACCAGCGCCTCCACTTCCAAGTAGAACCAATTTATATGTGTACGCTATTTCTTTATAAGTCTTCAAAATATTTAAAATAATTCAGTAAATTTAAGTTAAGCAAAATTTCTAAAAGTATAAAAAAACTATCTAAAACTAGATTTAAATTAGATTTAGATTCAAATTCAAATTAGTTCAAATATGGAAAATATAGTAAACAAACTCCCTCCCGAACAGATTATCATACGACCACCAGTAGAAGCACATTCCATTTTAATTCCTGTCACGGGAGGGTGTTCTTGGAACTCGAAAACAGGTGGGTGCAAATTCTGTGGTACTTACAATGGTGTATATGGAGGGATTCAAGAATATAAGATTCGACCATTAGAAGCGGTATTAAAAGATATCGATATGTATGCTGAAAGAAATATTTATGACATACCTGTCTTTCTAGCTGGAGGAAACCCTACCTCAGCACCTACAAACTATTTAGTTAAGATTATGGAATATGTACGAGAGAAATTAGGAGACGTTCCAAGAATTAGTTGTTACGCCAAAGCTTTAGATATTTTGAGGAAAAACGATACTGAACTAAGGGAATTAGCAAGCGCTGGTTTAAACATTGTATATATGGGATTAGAAAGCGGTTCCAGTAAGATCTTAAGAATCATGAATAAAGGGACTAATGCTCAGGCAATGATTAAGGCTAGTCATAAAATTATGAGTGCTGGTATTAAATTGAGTTTGTATATTATTCTTGGATTAGGAGGTAAAAAGCTCTCAGAAGATCATGTGCGAGAAACTGCTCGTGTTCTAACAGAAATTAATCCTACTATATTTAGATTTAGAACGCTTAATATTCTACCTTCAACTCCTTTATGGGAGGAGTGGAAAGATGGACATTTTAAATTATTATCTCCGGTTGAGAATTTAAAGGAGGAAAAGGAGATTATAGAAAAATTAGGCCAAAACGTCAATTCTGAAGTTTATAATGATCATATTTCTAATTATATTTCAATTCATGCTAAAAATATTAAAAAAGAACGAAAATATGTGTTAAAGGTTTTGAATAAATATATTCAAGATGATCGAATTCAAAACATGGAAAGAAAAAATTTAATCAGAATGTGAATTAAAACAAAATGCAATAGTAATAAGTCCTCCTTATTAAAATCTATAAGACTTCTATCTTTATATTAAATAATTTAAAGAATTTTGAACAATTTTTCAAAATTCAATAAAATTTAATTTGGATAGTAATTTCTATAATTAACACTCAACAACATTCAAATTATAATATTGAGTTGAATTAATAAAAGTTACAAGGGTTTTGAATTAAGATGTCTAATAAATTTCGAAAAAAAGTACATTCTGAAGAATTGATTACTACATTTGATGATATATTAATCCTTCCAGGACATACAAGGTCTTTGGAGGCAGATACTTCTACTACTCTTGGTAAATATCACTTTAATATTCCTATAATGTCAGCAGCAATGGATACTGTCACTGAAGAAAATATGGCGATTAAAATGGCATTATTAGGGGGATTAGGAGTACTCCATCGTAATTGCTCCTATGAAAAACAATTAGAAATGTGTAAAAATGTTAAAAGAGCAAGATCATTTGTTATAAGGGATGTTGCAACTATTGATATAAATGCAAGTGTCATGGAAGCAAAATTCCGGATGGAAGCATCAGGAATTAGTGGATTGGTTGTAGTTAGCGATGTTGATAATGTTGAAGGAATATTTACAAAAAGAGACATTCCTTACCTAGAAGAAGATATAAAGAAAGGAAAAGTTAAAGATTTTATGACTAAGGATGTAATTTCTATTGAACCAAATGCCTCTAGAAAGGAAGCATTGAATACGTTGTTTGGAAATAGAATTGAAAAATTACCGATAATTAAAAACGGAAAACTAAAAGGTCTTATAACTATTAAAGATTTGAAACCAGAATTTCCACTCGCATCAATCGATAATGAAGGTAGATTATTATGCGCCTTAGCAATAAGCCCTAAGTTTCCCGAATCTAGTGCTGCACAACAGAAGTTAAAGGAATTGGATGAATTTGTTGATGTCTTTTTCTTAGATGTAGCGGATTATTTTAAGGATAATGATATTGAGGCAACCATAAAACTGATGAATTTTCTTAATTCTGATTTTGTTTTAGGAAATATCGGAACTTATGAAGCAGCAGAGTATCTTCTTACCAAAGCAAATATTCCTGAAAAAGGGTTTATTGGATTGAAGGTTGGGATGGGATCGGGTTCTATATGTTCAACATCAATTCAAACAGGCGTAGGGGCTCCTACAATTTATGCTACAGCTCAAGTTGCTGATGCGATCCAAGATTATAATCCAAAAATGGGATTGATAGCAGATGGCGGATTTAAAAATCCAGGTGATTTACCTAAAGCTTTTGCAGTAGGGGCAGATATGATGATGTCCGGTCATCTTTTTGCTGGGTGTACAGAAAGTCCAGGATATATTGATACAATTCAAGGTAGAAAGGTTAAAATTTATAGAGGAATGGGATCTAAAGAAGCTAGAACTTCGGGGTATGTTACCGATAGATATATCGAAGGATCCAAGATGTTAGCGGAAGGTGTAAGTGATTATATCCCCTATGTAGGAGATCTTGATGGCGTAATATCAACCCTCAAAGAAGGTTTAGTAAATGGAATGATTTATTGCGGAGCAACGACTATAAATGAGATGAAAAACGCAAAAATAGGTTTGGTCTCATACGCAGGACAAAGAGAACAAAAACCTCATGATCTATTGGGCCAACATTAGTCTATTTTTAATTAATTCTCTTATTTATCCAAATAGTTTGTAATTATCACTTTTTTAAAATATGCTTAATTTTATTAATTTTAGATTAGAAATATTTTAGATTTTAAATTGAATTAATATGAATAAAATAAGAAGAGTTTTAATTTCTGTATATGAAAAGCAAGGAATTGTTGAATTTGCGAAGGCATTAAAGCAAAAATTTAATGTAGAGATTTTATCAACTGGGGGTACTGGAAAATTATTAGAAAAAAATGGTATTAAAATCACTAAGATCTCTGAATATACTGGTACCCAAGAAATGTTTGAAGGGCGAGTAAAAACCTTACACCCAAAAGTAGAAGGAGGTATATTGTTTAGGAGATATAAAGATGATGATGTAAAAGATGCTCAAAAATATAATATTCCTCCAATTGATATGGTAGTGTGTAATCTTTATGCATTTAAAGAAGCAATTGAAAAACCGAATGCTACATTAGAATATGCTCTTGAGATGATCGACATTGGAGGGCCAACTATGATTAGAGCAGCAGCAAAAAACTTTCCTGATGTCATTGTTGTTCCAGATTCAAAATATTATAACCAGATCCTTGATGAATTAACAGAAAAAGATGGAACTATTAGTAAAGAGACCAGAATGGCTCTTGCAAAAGAAGTTTTCATGATAATGGCAGATTATAATGCAGCCATTGCTCAATATCTTGGTAGTCTTTTAAATGATACGGTTCTTCCTGAAAAATTAATAAAATCATATCAAAAGGTTTCTGAGACCAGATATGGAGAAAATTGGGATCAACAAGCAGCTTATTATAGAGATTTGAATTCTAAATATGGGTTACATAACTTAAATCAAATTCATGGTAAAAAAATATCCTTTAATAACTACTTAGATATTGATTCTTGTATTCAAATGTTACTTGATTTTGGAAATGAGCAATTTGTAACAGCAATACTAAAACATACTTCACCTAATGGTATAGCGATAGATAAAGAATCTCAATTAACTTCAGTAAAAAAAGCATTCAGTACAGATCCCCTCTCAGCTTTTGGAGGTATTTGGGGTTTTAATAAAGATTTAGAAATAAGAAGTGTACTTGGAGGCGATTTAGTCCAAGAGTATGATTCGAAGCCTGTAATTAAGGAATGGAAAGTAGTTAGTGAGAAAAATGTTACAGAAAATGAAAAAGAAGCTTTAATATTTGCTTATAAAGTTTCTAAATGGGCAAAATCTAATTCAGCATGCTTTGCTAAAACTTATGATACCGGAATTTATACTATTGGGATTGGTGCTGGACAGCAAAGTCGAGTGCATGTTGTGAAATTAGCTGCTCAAAAAGCCATAGAATTTGGACATAAGAATGAACTTAAAGGATCGGTTATGGGCACCGATTCATTTTTTCCCTTCCCTGATGGTTTAGAAGCTGCAATAGAAGTCGGTGCAAAAGCTATTATTAATCCAGGTGGTTCAATTCGAGACGATCAAGTCATTAAAAGAGCGAATGAATTGGATACAGCATTGATCTTTTGTGGGAAAAGGGTTTTTCGCCATTAAGGCCCATTAATATATTTCGAATATTGTGTTAATCCCTTAATATATTCTTTATTTTTTTAAATAATATGTAAGTCTTTGAATTCTAAATAAATAGGTTATATTTTAACCATAATTTATTACATCTATAAAAATATAAAGGTCTTTATTTCCTAGATGCCCTCTACTTAAAGATCTTATTATGAGAAAA
>JARRLT010000217.1:0-3375 GCA_037386725.1 Promethearchaeota archaeon | reverse complement strand
TTTAAAGAACCTAAAAGAAACGTTGGAAGCTATTAATAAATTAATCGAAAATAATATTAATGTTGTGAATACAAAGCGAGTTAGAAGGTGTAACAATATAAAATCTTCAAATCGTTCAAAGATTAACTTTATTTGGCGATCCTTAAGTTTTTTAGAGGATGAAGGTATCCTCGAATTAAATGGTATTTCGAATCCCAAAACCTATAAAATTAATACAGATAAAAAAATCGATATAGAAAAATTTATTGAAAAAGTAAAAACCATTAAGTAGAGTAGTATTTTAAATAAATAGTAATTCATTTCAAACTAAATTTAATTCCAACATTAAAGATTTTAGTTTTTCTAGTGTTTCTTCATCAGATTTTCGTTTTAAATGTTTCTTATAGTAAATAATATTTTCATATTTCAATTCTAAGTTATTAAACAACCTAATCCACAAATTAAATCCTTCCATTAAATCCTTCACTCTTTCATCATCAGCAAAAGATTTAATTTCCTTACCTTCTTCTTTTGCTTTTCTATATTCTCTTACTTTATACCCTTGTTTCCTTAATAATTCAACATTAATTCTCCGAATATATGCTTCGAGACTACTCCTCCATAAAATATATTTTTCATTAATTTTATCAATGGATTTTTGAATAGTTTCAATTTCTTGGGGATAGATTGTCTTTTCATCTTTAGTTAGAATCTTCTTAATTTTTTTGAACTCGCTATTAAATTTATCTATATAAGAATTTGTAGTTTTTTCAAATTCATCTAAATATGCATTGTAATCATTTGCAAAAATTATTTCTTGATTCATAAAAGTAAGAGTCTCCTCATCAAAAATACCCTCTAATTTCTTATTATTAAATAGATCATAAAATATTTCCTTTAAAAGATCAAGTTCTTCTTTAGTTAATTCCTTTCCATAAAAAAGATCATATAATGAAAATAGAAGACTATTCTCTAGCATAAGATTTTTAATTCCCCTTTCAGTATAGAACTTAATGACATCTCCTTCTTCATAAAATATACCCTTAAGGGTCCCGAGTTCTTTAAGATCATTAATTAATCCTTTTATGAGATCCGACTTAATATCAATATTACTTAGAGTAATATAATCCTCAGAGTGAGATTTTTGTAATAACATGTTTTTAATATCTGTTTTAGCTTTTTCAATTTCAGATTGATTAAAAATCAACTTATCTCCTTGCCTAAAATAATTCAAACCTAAATTTGTGATAAACTTCATGAATCTTTCAAGGTTCATACCTGTTTTTTCAAGATATTCAGATATTTTTATCATATCTTGTTGTTTAATTTCTTCACCGAGTGATTTTAAATTTTCATCGAGTTTATCTTCAATATGATTTCTATTGACATTTAAGTCTCTTGCTAAAGATTGAATCATTTCCTCCTTTTCTTGATTATCCTCAATTTTACTAATCCTTTCAATTTTTGTATTTAAAAATTTAGAATAGTAGAATATATTTTTTTCTCGATTCCAAATTCCACTTCTGGGATCAATTTCCTGACTGAAAATTTCGGTAAGGAATAATTTATTAATATCTAATTTTTCAGCAATCCTTTCTAAATCAAAAAAACCAATTATTTTGGAATTTTTAATTTCTTCTTCTATTCTAAACTTACCTATATTAGTTAACCATAATGTCGCTTTTCTATATGTCGTTAGATATTCCTTTGGTAGATTTTTAATTAACCTTAAGTAACTTCTTTCAGCTAAACTTTGACGATATTCGCTTAAATCAATAATACTTGTATTTGAGGCTTCCAAATTAATTTTTTGTTTGATTTTTGAAAGAGAATAAAAAATTTCTGCCGTTTTATTGATCAAAAATTTCTTATTTTTCTGTTTTGAAAATAATATTAGATTTTTCTTAACCAATTCTTTTGGAAGATAATTATAATCACTTAATTTGATTATCCCTTCCATATTATAATCGTCTTCTATCTCCCTTAGAATATACTTTTTGGGATAATAATAAAATTCAGATAAATATCCATTAAGAATATTTATTTTTATCAAAGTTTCAATAAATAATGATAGATCAGATTCTTTTATAATATCTGAGAAGGTTTTTAGAATTTCTTGTCTTGAAATTTTATTTTCCTTATCAAAAAAATCTGAGAGTTTTTTTCTGTCAAGGAGAAATTGCGCTAAAATCATATTTTTTCATCAAAAATAACTTTTCAAGAATATTTATAATTTTAGTTGATTCCACTTTCAAAAAATCAATTCCTTCAATAGAAGGGAAGAATCTTTTTATGACTGCTATTATATTACTTTTTATCTTTTCTCCTTTATTGAAATACTTTTGAATAAGTTTTATTAGGATTTCTCTCAATTTGTAACTATTTTTAAAATTAAAACTATTACATTGAACTAAAAATCCAAGTAAAGTAATACAATTTTTTTCATTATCAATTTCAATAGATAATGCTCTTAGAAATTGGGTTTTTTGAGAACAAATTAATTCTGGCTTTATCTGAGCGATTTTTTGAAGAAAAAAATATGCATTTTCTTTAATGTCCTTTGAGTTGCTAAACAACAATTCTGAAAAGAGTTTAATGTGTTCAAAAGATATTAATTCTTCCTTGTCTAAAATATAGAACCCTAAAATTATAATACTATTAAGTTGTAAATTTTCATTTTCCGAAGTAATAAAGGTTTTAACATTTTCTAATAATGGTTTTGAGATTAGAGAAGGATACTCTTCAATTAAAAAACTTAAAATATAGGTGATAGGAACTCTATACTCCTTTTTTTGAATTAAATTTTCGAATTTATTGAGTATTTTTGGGATTTTTGAAATTTTATCCTTATCTAAATATTTATTTAACTTTTCAATATAAGGTTGTATTTCTGGATATTCTTGAAATTTTTTGATATCAAACATTAATAAAATTAAGGGTCAATTTCATCTGGTTCTACAGAAATGTGACTTAATAGTAGATCAATTTGTTCTGCTTTTTTATTTATATTTAGGACTGTAGGTAAATGGATTAATTCCTCTGTTTTACCAGGCAATAGAGTTATTGAACCCGCTCTTAAAATAAGGAATTCAAAAACATCTGTAATTTCCTTTTTTATTCGTAAAGTTTCAACAGGATAACGTTCGGCTGCACTAAAAATTCCACTTTTGTGATAAATTTCATTTCTTTCAATTTTCCAATAGTTGAATCTTGAATTAATGAGAACAATAGCCAAAATAAAGCCCAGTATTAATGTCATAATAAGGTAGAATTCTGAAGTTAAAGCAACATCAAATTTAAGTGTCGTACCACCACCGACTCCACCAGCAGGTAAATTGGGTACTATTAAGAATATCACTATTAACGAAATTACAACGATTGCGAGTACAAGAATAA
>JARRLT010000216.1:0-7051 GCA_037386725.1 Promethearchaeota archaeon | reverse complement strand
CTCCCTATTGTCCCAGCCTTCTGACGATTGAAATTACACTCCGGCGAACGGTCCGGAGATACCTGGTGGGACGAGAAGACCCCGTGGAGTTTTACTGCAACTTGTTGCTGCGAATTGGAATTGAATGCAGAGTGTAGTCGGGAGCGTAGAATCCTCGATTGCGGTCGAGGAGGATGCAATTTTGGAATACCGGCCTTCCTCTTCCGGTTCGCTAACGGCACTAAGCTTGTGTCGGACACCAGCAGGCGGGCAGTTTGGCTGGGGCGGCTCACTCCAGAAACAATATCTGGAGTAACCAAAGGTCGACTCAAGCGGGTCAGGAATCCGCTGAAGAGTTTAAGAGCAAAAGTCGGCCTGACTGGATTCTGATAACCAAGGAATCCTGAGGCTAACGCCTGGTCTAGCGATCCTTAATTGGCCTCGTGTGGGCAATTGAGGTGATAGAAAAATTACCCCGGGGGTAACAGAGTTGTCACGAGTGAGAGTTCCTAATTCGGTGATTCTCATGCACCGAATGAACAAATCGACCTCGTGGCTTGCTTCCTCGATGTCGGCTCTTCCTATCCTGGCGGCGCACATAACCGCCAAGGGTGGGGCTGTACGCCCATTAAAAGGGAACGTGAGCTGGGTTTAGACCGTCGTGAGATGGAAAAAACAACTCAAGTTAGCGCTTGAACACTGAAATGACCGAAAGGAGTAGACCCGATTCGGAAGAATCCCTTCTTAGGTCGTAAATCACGAGCAGTGTGTTTTTTTCCACACGAGACAGGTCGGATTCTATCTACCAGGTGTGTTGGAGGACTGAGGGTAACGGAAAATCAGTACGAGAGGAACATTTTGCGGGCGCCTCTGGTGTACCGGTTGTCTGACAAGGCATCGCCGGGTAGCTACGCGCCAATAGATAAGTGCTGAAAGCATCTAAGCACGAAGCCAGTCCCGAAAAAAGTCTTCCAATCTTATTCCGCAATGTGCGCGAGCGTCGCGTGGGATTGTGGGCGGCCGGGCCGAAAGACTTATCCTGTGATGGTCGGAGTAGGCTGTAGTTAACGATTTTGAAGTTATTTTGCGAGCGAATCAAGAAGTAATGAAGAAAAGATGTTAACCGGTTGCGATAATGCGGCGTGCGCTTGAAGCATAAGAGCGGGGCATGGTGACATGAACCGCGGGGATGAGACGAGCGCACTCGTAGAAGACGAGGTTGGTGAGGCGGGGGTGTACGTAGGGAGCTTTCGGGCGACCTATTTAGCCTACCGCTCTCAACAGCGCGAGTGTATGGCACTCGAAAGAGGAGCTTGGGTTCAGGCTCAGAGTGGTATGGATTGCGTAAACTACCAATACAAATGCGAAAAAAGCTACTACTATGTATGGAGTAGAGTATAGCAGAGTAGAGTAGTAAAGTGTTTGGCGTAGAATTTATTTAGGGATGTGTTTGAGGCAAGAAAGTAAGGACGAAAGTTCGGAAAGGGATGATGAAGATGGTGCTTGGCGGCATTATTCTGAGTGGAGATTCGATAAGATTGTTCACAGGGGTGAGTTGTTCTATGAGTGAGACATTTTACACTTTTTATTATTTTCAAATCAATTTAGGTTTAATTTTAAGGTAATTTAATTATTCTCAATACAATACTGATTATTTCGAAATATATTAGTAATAACAAGGGGATTTAATAATTAAAAACCCTCTTCAATTACTTATAGAATGTGTTCATTTTAAAAATAGATGCAAACCTTTATTGAAAGAGAGAAAATAATTTTATCATATTTAATCGGGGCATTGGCAGATGGATCTCTCTATCATAATAAAAAATCTTATGTATATCGTGTAACTTATTATCAAAAGTCCAAAGAGTATCATTTACGATGCATAGAACCACGTATTGAGAAATTATTTGGGAAGAAAGGTCATTTTTATTGTGATCACCGTAAGGGAGTATACTTTTATGAAGTTACCTCTAAAAAAGTATTTAGTATTTTTAAAGAAGCTATAGAAGACTTCAAATCGAAAGGTAAAAGAAGAGTCCCTTCTTGGATTCGGAATGGCGCCAGTGAGGTTCAAAATAGGTTTATTCGCGGTTTTTTTGATGCTGATGGGTTTTATACGCTTTATCCAAAGATTTCTGATTATAGGGTTCGCTTCGGACAATCGGAATATTTCATTTTAGCAGACATTAAAGAGATATTACAACCAGAGTTTAAATGTAGTGAAGTTTTAGGACCGTATCAAAGCAAAAAAAGAGCTAAGCCATATTGGGAATTACATTTATATGGAAAAGCGCAGGTAATTAAATTCCACGAAAAGATTAGACCTTGTCATCCTCAGAAACATAACTTATCTTTTCAAAATCACAATTAATACGAAATACAATTGGACTTTAAAAGAGTATTATTGAATTAATGATTATCCTAAAAACCTATTATACATCTTAAAATTAAAAATGAATCCTTCCAAAGAAGCAAAAGATCTCTATGAGAAGGCTAGAAAATATATAGATGGAATGAGATATGAGAAAGCAATTGAAACTTTAAATCAAATCTTAATAAAAGCCCCAAATGATGTTAAAGCAATATGTGACTTATGTTTAGTTCACGCAAGGCTTGGATTTAAGGAATTGTCTGAGGAAAAAGTTTTTCTTTTGGCTAAAAAAGCCTTGAAATTAAATGATCAACTACCCCTTGATTATCTCTCTATTCCATATGATATTTTTAAAGAAAGAAATTAAATATTGAAAAAAACTGGTTTAAGAAAGATCTTTTTCAATAGATATTAAATTTTAAAATCCAGTAAACGAATCAAAAACAGAATAAAATGGATAAATGATCGCGAGAATGCTCAATAAGTTTGAATGGTGTATTCGGTAAAGAAAAAAACGGTTTGAAACTGAAAGAAAGATTATTCTGAAACAAGGATGGGAGAGTGGTTCTTGAGAGGATTTATTCATTTTTTCTTATTAATAAATTAGTTTGGTTTTTTCTACTCGTAATTATTTTTAATTTATAGACTTAAAATTAAAACAGAGAGTATTTCAAATATTCTAATTGAAAGAAACCGAGAGATATTCCTTTAACTTTCTTGAAGGTTCTACTTCAAGAAACGATTTAAGGATAATTTGATGGACATCAAAATAACCTTTGAATCCTTGCCTTTCAGTCCAAATTATTCCTTTTGAATATTTTATTTAAGGTTTGTTCACCATAGTTTGTTCCCATTTCTTTATCAAAGATAATAGGATCAAATGAAAATATGGATAGAAATTGTTTTTCTAGAGGATTTAATTCATCCTTAATAGATTCTTTTAAACTATTAATTTCTCCTATTAATTCTAATTTTCCTATTGTTAATTTTCTTTCAATTTGATTAAACTTATCATTATTTTTGTTGAAGATTACTCTCCAAGATTCTCTGAATTCTTTACGGTTATTGAAGCCAATTTTTATAAATAATTCAAATTCATTACCTATAAGGTTTTTTACTGCATCCTCAGGAATTCTATCTTCTAATAAGTATAATTCCATCATTAAAATCTTGTTGTTAGAACACTCTTTAACTAATTTTGAGATTTCTTCCCCAACAAATTCAGTTATTCTTTCATTGTCTTGTTTTGATAGATCAAATGAATTATTAAAAACAACTAATCCAGGATAATGTGTTGCTCGCGTATCTGACCAACGATCCGGAGTTATTTCAAAGACTCCTTTAGATTTAAGTGATTCAATTACATCCTTTGGTTGATAAATCGAATCTTTTGGATAAATAATTTTTAATAAAACATGGTGTCTGTTGTTCAATTCGCTCCAATTTCTTGGAAAGGAAATCTCATCGTGAAATGGACCTCCAAAATATTCAGAATCTTCCTTTTCTTGATATAATTCCTCTTTTAGTAAAAAATACCCAAGTGTTATTATTTCCTCTTGAATCAGACTTTCTTTTAAATTATGATTATCTAAATCAAGATCTTCTTGGTTTTTTCTTTTCTTATTAGCATCTTGAGTTACTTCCTTTTTTCTATCTCTGTTTTCAATTTCTCTATGATTTAAATAAACTAAATGTTTAAGATGAATTTTAAATTTCTCATCAACAATGTATCTGGTAGAAGTAGGTGTCCATTCCTCTCTAATCATTCCAGAACTTCTGATTAAATTAAATAATTTGTGTTGTTCTATCAGATCAGATAGATCTCTATGTTTTAGTTGATCTCCTTTATCTATAAATCTACTAATGATCTGAATTAAATAAGATCTTTTGGGACCAATTATTCCAAAACGGCCTAGAATATTTTTTTCAGGCGGATCCCCTCCCTTTCCTAAGAAAATGTCCTTAAAATTATTTGGATCGTTCGGATCAGGAAGAAAGCCATATTCTGAATAAAATTCTGAAAACAAGCGCAAGATTATAGGATATTTTCCCATCTCTTCTAATTCTTTATTTACAAAAGCTTTTTTTGGGAGATTATATTTTTTTAAAGCATTCCAAAATTCATTTTCAGTAAATTTTTCTAAATATAAAGATGGATAACAAGATACTTCTGTAATGGGATAATTTTTTCCTGCTTTATGTTTATAGCATATATCGCTAATTCTAGAATGTAATTCATAAATGTTTTCTTCTCTTGCCCAATCAATATCCCTACATGTTAAAATTACAGGAATATTTTCTCTTGTTATATTTGAAATAAAAATTAATAATGATTTTGCATTATTTGGTCTAATCTCATCTAAACCATCGATAAATAAAATTGGTGTGACATTAGAAGTTTCTTTTGCTTTTTTGAGATTTTCTAATGCATTGTATATGTCACTGGCACCAAAAAAGTCATTAAATTGCCTTTCAAATGCTAAACGGAGAGAAATGAAGAAAGGAGCAAATTTATTGGTTTGGGGTAAATCTGGACTCATATTTGAAATTCTACGTGCCCAAGAGGTTAAATTCCAAGTTTTACCAATTCCCGCACCACCAAGCACAAGAAATAGGTTCCTCTCTTCAGAAAAAGGATCTAAGAAATTATTTAAAAAATCACGAAAAGCTTCATCAGCTTTTTCTCTATCTAAAAATAAATCAGTATCAAACTCAATATCAAAACGACTACTATAATTAGCTAAATTAAGCTGTGCTTTACTTAGAATCTGTAAATCTAATTTCCCTATATTTTCTGAACCAAAAATTTTAATTGCTCCCTTATTAAATTTTTGATTAAAATCACGTTCTATTTGGGAGAGTTTTCGTAATAATTCTTTTTGACCATCCAAAACCTTTTCGTTTTGTGATACTATTCTATTATTAACCTCAGAGAATCCCGTTTCCATATCTAAATGAAGTTCTGATATGATACATTTATTATCTTCCTTCCATTCATCCATCAAATCTTCTAATTGCTTAGGATATTTCTTGATATATTCCAATGCTTCATTTAATGATTCATTTACAGGACGAACTATCATATCTACCATTAGTTCAAGCTGTTCAGAACTGAGGGTTGTGTTTTTTGATAAGAGTTCTTTTATTTTCTCACTAAGAAAATCTAATGATTCCTTTTCAATAGTATCTTTACAGATTCCTTTTAAAATTTCATCGATAATTGGAATAGCAATTCCCGTATCCTTAAATCTCTCTTTCAGAAAAGAGTATAATATATTTCCTGCGGGAGGAAAAAACATACCAGCAGCCCAGCCGGCAGCAATAGGGATTAATTTTTTAGCACTTTTTTTCAAAATACTTTTTACATTAGACCACCGACTTTCTTCTTTTGAAATTTCAGAATTCTCCATAGATTTTTCATATTTGTCTTATTTTTAACTAATATTAAATTAAAATACACATTAAAAAATCTTACTAATAGAAATTTGTATTTCATTAATATAAAAAGAGATTTTTACAAAATTGTATTAATAAGTCTCTCAAAAACTTCATATTAAGATTTTGATTCGGAATATAATAGATTTTTTTAGGATATTCATAGATTTATCAAAAGTAGTAAAAATGTATTTATATTAACGACCAAGTTTGTAAGAATAAAAAATAAATTATTTTAAGATAAATACTTCAATTAACATATTTAGACTCATTTGAATTTCAAAGTTTAATCTATATATTAAGATCACTTTTAATTTCCAATTTAATAGGATTATTATCCGTAGGAATATAGGAATTTCGAATCCTATCAATACAGTCTTGACATAAAGATCCAATAGTGTAAGAGTCCTTGTCTTCTTTAATCAGAGATAAATAATGTAGATCTCTATCATAAGTAATTTGATTTTGACAAGATATACAAATGTCATCTCTCTTTCTTTGTTCTTTTAAATCATCTGGAGTTAAATTAAAAATTGATTGATTAAACTCATTTTCTTGGAAATATAATTTATTACATTTAGGACATTTTTCAGAGTCTATTTATTGAAAAAAATATGACAAGATGGACAAAAAGTAAATCCTTTATCTTTACAATTGAACAAATAATTATATCTAGGCCTGTGATAATTTTCCCTACGTAATTCACACAAGACCATCCCTTTTTCATGAGTATAGTGACATCTTTGGCAGAGTAATAAGACATGTTCAGTATTTAAATAAGGATCTAATAAATTCTTAACTCCTTTCCGTGCCATTTTTGGAATTCCATTGCCAATATTTACATTCAGAGTCACAATTGTAGGAAATATCAATGATTAATTCTTTCAAATCGAATTCCCAATAAATTTTTGCATCAATTCAGGATTTATATAAATATGGTACGATTATTTTTAAAATTAATAATTTTATTTTTAATAGGTTTATTATTTCAGTTTAATTATTTTCTAGTAAGATGCGATTAAAAAGCTCCTTATAGGGTTTAATATACATACCATATCCCACATTCCAGAACTTTCTATTAGATTTTGATGTGTGAAAGATTTTTAAGAATATGATCGGATTCATACCATTAAACTTAATTGTTCCGAAAATTGGGAAATTTCTAGCTAAATGATACATTTTAACTCTCCTACTGATTTCTTTTTCATCTAATTTAGAATGATTAATTTTGTCCTTTTCAATTAAGTACTCATATGCTTTTTT
>JARRLT010000215.1:0-9248 GCA_037386725.1 Promethearchaeota archaeon | reverse complement strand
ATTTAAAGTTTGAATTAGGGACCTGGGAGAAATGGAGGTAAAAATATAGCTAATCCAAATACAACTGCGACAACAATTATAAGAGCAATTAAACCGCTTAATAACCACACAACAATTGCCATGCCAAAACCAGTATCGTGTCTACTATTGATAACTACCCATGAAAGAATACATCCGATGCATGGAATCCATCCGATCAAAGTATTTATCAATGCTGTTACAAAGACTGATCCAAAATTATCATTTCGAGCATCTACAATTTTAAGAGCTAAGTACAAAAAGAAGGCTTGAAGTAAGATTCCGATTAAGAATGCGATTATAACTATAACTACAATTGTTATTAGACCAAGACCTAGAAAAGTATTGAATATGTTAAGAAACCAGTCAAATTGATTCAATTTATATCACACTTATTAAAAGATTTCACTATTTAATCTTATAATGCTTTTTGAGTATTTAAACTTTAAATTGACGGACTTACTTAAAATTAATTTAAAGTATTACTTTTAGATTAAAAAAAGAATAAAATAAATTTAATAATAGAAATCCTCTCTGGGTAAAATACCTCCAATTAAACCAATTACTCCACCACCAAGAAGAGTGAATGTTCCCAAACCTAATTCCCAGATTTGTAAATGATATGGTAAAAATCCAAAGTATTGTTCTCCAGAAAAAACATCCAGATAAATTGCTATATCTGAAGGAATAACTCCAAAAGCATATATTATAAAAAATATTGCGACTAATATTGGTAAAATTGATCCCACTATAGCGGAAGCTCTGTTGGCTATACCTATTATTTGTAACACTCCAGATACTAAAAATATAATTAGTACAATTGCTAAAATAATCAAAAGCATATCTCCAGAAGTGAATAAATCTGGAAGATTAATAGCAAATCCTAAACCTGAAGCAAAACTAGTTGAAGTAAATGCCATTAATGATAATAGAAAGGTTGATACCAATGTTATTATTCCTCCGACTGCAGATAAAATTTTTCCCGTTGAGCTCATTATTTCACATCTTTGTAAATAATTAAATAATTATTCTTTTATCTCTTATAAAAATATTAGTCTTCAGTTACATCACATTAATCCCACAATTTGTTTGTAAGAAATCAATAGTTTTTAGATAAAATTTTTATCTCTCTCAACTTTTTTGCAAAATTTTACTTCCAATCCCCCCTCCCTCTGGGTACATACAAATATTTCTTTTAAATGAAACATTCCTCTTTGAAATAAAAACATTTAAAAACCCCTTCCTCCAATAAAAGGCTAGACAGAAAATTGTCGGTCTATCTTCCTTTTATTCTCAAAGATCATTAATAAATTACAATGACTTTTGACTCAGGATATACGGTATATAGGAATAAAGATAAATCAAAATTTATTTCCAGCGGAGATTCTGCTCTCGATGAGCTATTAAAAGGTGGATTTCATAAGGATTTAGTTTATTTGCTTTACGGTAATGAAAAAATAACTACTAACATTCTATTAACGACTTCAGTCATATCTCAAAAATCTTTCTTGGAAGGTGGCTTGGGAGAAAATATTAAGGTAGCATTCATTGATGGTAGTAATAGATTTAACCCATACAATATCAGTAAATTCGCCGTGTCTCAAAATTTATCTCCTCGAAAAGTCTTGGAAAATATATTAATCTCTCGAGCGTTTACTTGGGATCAGATGGTCGAGATCTTAGAAAATAGATTAGTTCTTTTAGAAGATATAAAATTACTCCTAATTTCAGGAATCACAATGCTGTTTCAGACTTATGAGAAACAAATGTTTGAAGATTTATTAAGCGCAATAAGCGGTATAAAAAAATTTCTAAATAGTTCTAAACCCCTTATTATCTTAACGGCTCCTTTGCATGAATGTTCTTCTTTTCGACCAAGAGGAGGGAAAATTATTTCTCATTTTGGAAATGTTTTAGTTTTGATTGAAGAAACAGATCGACTTATTAAATATTCTCTAATACAACATCCTTACCTTCCTGAAAATCATGTGTTAAAATGGAAACCGCGAAAATCCAAAATAAATCCATCCGCATCTTCAAAGAATATGACTTTAGATTGTTGGATGAAATGACTTAATTATCTTTATTGGTTATAAAAGAATGATTTATAGAATAAAATAATACCCCGAGACTGAAATCTTTAATGTCAATAAAAAATAACTAATTTTCAAGAAAATATAGACAATTTTCTTATTTAAATGTTCCTACTCTGAAGTCACGTGAGAAAAATGAAAAATCTCTCAATTTTGTCATTTGAAAAATCTGAAGAAACAATAAAAAGAGAATTTAGTTGAATTAGATTCTTTACTATCCTATAGTAAATAAATTCTTTTCTTTATTTTTTGGATTAATTGAATTTGACTCCTTATTTTTCTTTTTAAGGCGTATCTTTTTCATCGTTGACTTTCCTCTCTATCGTAAGAGGATCTCCACCATATTTAATTTTTCGACCATTATAATATAATTCTGTTTTTTCTTCACAAATTTCATTCCATTTTGCAATTCCTACCTTTTTAATCATTAACAGATTATAGATTTTCGAATTATGTGGTTTAAAAATTCCAAAATTTACAATTGGCTGCAATTTCTCACAAGGAAAATCTTCACACTCATAACAGAAATTATATCCCTTACTTATTAAGCATATATAGGTTTTGCAAACGGGAAAATCTTTATTTGTCCTTTTTGTTCCCGACACCCTTTACAATTATAAAATTTCACACCTGGGCATCTTTTACAGTAGATCCCGCAAGGTGCATGATCTTTTATATAGACACTCATATAGCAATAACGTCCAGTCATTTTTTATTATAATATGACATCTATTTTCAATTTTATAAATGATTCGAAAATAACAGCTTTGAAAACAATTTAAAAGAGAATAAATCAAAAAATTGGGGATCTATGATTTTTAATATTTTTGAAGAAACTATCTTCTATGATTGAAATGGGAAGAACAGTACCGTCGTTTAGACCTGCGTTAGAAAATGAAATTGAGACTTGGAAAGACTTTAAACGCGCATTAAGACCTGAGGATCAAAAAGCATTTGATAAATTAATGAATTATGCTCGAATTCATGCCGATGCAGGAAGTCTTAGTGCACGACCTATGCTTTCTGAGATATTATTCATTTCATTTGCACTTGAACAAGAAAAAAGAATAAAATTTTTAGAAGAAAAAATTAGTAAGTTTGAAAGTAAAATTGAGAATGGCATATAAGGAGAATTCGGTAGATGAATTTGATGGTTGGCTTTTTGATGTTTCAACTTATGCGGATGGTATTACTTTATGGGTCAAAAAAGAAGAAACAAGAGAAGTTGTACAAATTCAGCATAATTTCTCCCCTGAATTTTTTGCAGTTCCAAAAAATAATATAGGGAAGGACTTACAAGAGTTAAAACAAATTTTGATTTCCCACCCAAACATACAAGAAGTTCGGATATGCCAGAAATATGTGAATCTAGAAGATCATATAAAAAGTGACCTATTCGGTGTTTCAGTAACAAAACCTTCTCTTTTTAAAAAAACTATCCAAGAAATTGATAAGATTGATCTTTTTGTGCTATATAATACTGATTTACCTATTTCTCAGATGTACTTCTATGTGAATGACTTATTCCCAATGTCATTTTGTCACTTTAAAGTGATGAGGGATCATTCGTACTGCATGCAATTAGTTTCCTTGGAATTAAAGGACAATAATGAGCTTCTCTTTTACGATTTACCACCATTAAAAGCGATATGGCTGGATGTAAAAGTTCAGCAAAAAGGGTTAAAACCATATTATAATGAACCTTTAGAAAAATTTTAATTGATAAAGCAGATGAAATTGAAAACTTAAAAACTCTTAGTAAGGTTGTTGAAAAGTTAGATCCTGACATTATTCTTACTCGTGGAGGAGACGAATTTATATTTCCCTATTTAGCGGTTAGAGCTTCTGAAAATAGAATTTCAAATGAACTATACTTCTCTAGAACAAAAACTCCGCTTCAGAACTGTATTTTTGACCTTTCGGGCGGAACGGATCATTATATGTCTTATGGAATTATTAGGCATCGATCCAAGACGCAAGTTTACTTTACTGGACGTTTTCATCTTGATACAACATCCTATGGAAGTTTACATTTTAGCGAAGGAAATATCCCGGGTGTTATTGAAGTTGCAAGAATCTCTCGTGTTCCATTACAACGTTTAGCAAGAATTACTATTGGTGGAGCACTACAATCCATTCAATATTATTATGCATATAAACTTGACCATTTAATCCCTCCATTTAAGAAAAGTCCTGAAGATTTTTCTACGGGCTTAGACTTAGTTAGAGGTGATCGAGGAGGGCATATTTTCGAACCTATAATTGGGGTTTTTAATAATGTTGCAGAGTTGGATTTCTCTTCAATGTATCCCTCATTAATGGCGAATTATAATATCTCTTCAGAAACCATAAATTGTAAATGTTGTGCAAAAGATGGTACAGGTATTAAAGTTCCAGGGCTCAATTTTCATATATGTTCGAAACGAGAAGGGATCATCTCAAAGTCAATTAAACTTCCATTAACTAAAAGACTTCGTTGTAAAGAATATGTGAGAAAAACAAAAAGTTTGCGATACAAATTTACAGATATCGCCCTTAAATGGGTGTTAGTAGTTAGTTTTGGTTATTTAGGTTTTAGAAACGCTAGATTCGGGAAAATTGAAGCACACCAAACGGTTTGTGCATTTGCTCGAGAATTTCTTATGAGATCGTTTGAAATAGCAAAAAACCACGGATGCAAAATAATTCATGGGATTGTAGATTCAATGTGGCTTCAAGATACAGAAGGAAGAAATGAAGAAGAGTTTGAAAAGGTTACAAAGAAAATTGCCGAAGAAATAACCGAAGAAACTAATATTCCAATGAGTTGGGATGGGATTTTTAATACAATTACATTTTTACCCTCTCAAGTGGAACCAGATATTCCTACACTTAATCATTACTGGGGAATTAAAAAAGATGGTCAAATAAAAGTAAGGGGTATCGAAATCAGGAGAAGAGATATACCAAAAATTGTAAAAAAAGCTCAAGAAGATTTCATAAATGTATTTCAAAATATCAATTCAAAAGAAGATTTCATGAAGAAGATACCTGAAGTTAAAGCTTTATTTCTTAGATATGTTGAAAAGATTAATGATGGAAATGTTACAAAGGAAGAATTAACAATTAGACAACACATTTCGAGAAGACCTTCTCAGTATAAAGTAAATTCTTATCAATCTGTAGCCGCAAAGCAAGCAGAAAATTCGGGACTTGTAATGGCTCCGGGAAAAAATATCCGATATATTATATTAAATGCTGATGCAAATCCTGACTTTCCCCAAAAGAAAGTGATTCTATCTGCTCATTATGATAAAAAGGTTCACAAATATGATAAAGAGAAATATATTGAACTATTAAAAAGGGCTTTTGAAAATATTTTCCCATTTGAAATTCCCGACATTGACAGCTTAATTAAAAAATATCGCAATAACTCAATTCAAAAAACAATAGGTACTTTTTTTAGTTTATTTTTGATTTACATAGAGGTTGTGTTCCAATTTGATTTTTTCTTTGGAGAAGTGTAAAAGAAATTTTTGAAATTTTTTTAGAAAATCTTCACACTCCCTTTCTATTTAAGTATATTAATTAGTTAATATATTATGTCGAAAGCAATTTCCTTTTTTGATTGGGAAAAACAATTCAGACCTAATTCGGAGAGAAAACAAAATGAACTTGCAGATCAAAAAGAGACAAAAATTAATTCTTTAGGGGTTTCTGAAGATGCTTTTAAAAAGTTGTTGAAAAACTGGAAAAAATCAAATTTCTAATTTTATTGTCTATTTATATTTTATTTTAGGGAGTACTATTGTAAAAAGTGATCCTTTATTTCTGCCAGGAGAGTGAACTCTAATCGAACCTTCATGTAATTTTATTATCTCATTCGATATAAAAAGGCCTAAACCAGATCCTCTTATATCTAAATATTCCAAGCCCTCTCCATATCTTTCAATTTTTCCAAATTTGGTAAATAGTTTTTTCATTTCCTCTGAGGTAAGTCCTACTCCTGTATCTTCGACCTTTATTTCTACACATTCATTTTGTTGATGAACAGATATTTTTATTTCTCCCTTAGGAGGAGTATTTTTAATCGCATTTGAGAGTAGATTCATTATTACTTGTTCAATTCTTAATTTATCTAAATCTAAATATAAAGTATCTGGTAAATCAAGTTTCAATGAAATTTTTCTATTTTCTTTCAATATATTCATTTCACTTGTAATCTCGCGTATCAAACTACTTATGTCGATCTTTTCTAAATTTAAATTTATTTGCTTATAATCAGCTCTACTAATATCTAATAAATTATTTATAAGGTGATCCAACCGTTTTTGGTTACTTTGTATCATTTTGATTAATCCTTGACCTTCTTGATTTAAATCTTTCTCATACATATCTAAGAGTTCTGTAGCACCACTTATTGCCATTATTGGGGTTTTTAATTCATGAGATACTCTAGATATTAAATCTCTCCGAATCTTATCAATTTCTCTTAAACGTCTAACTTCTTCTTTCAATATTTTCTCTGCTTTTTTACGTTTCGTTATATCTCGTATAAAAACGGCAAATTGTTCTTCCGAATAATATAATATTCTTGCTTCAAAATTTCTTATTTCCTCATTTAATTTTAGTTTATATTCCATTATTTGAGGTTCCTTGCTATTAATCGCATTTTTTATCTTTAGGCAAAGAACTTTGGCAGTTGATTCGGGCAATAAATCTACCATTCTTTTATTTAGAAAGGATTCAGGGGGCAGAAATAGATCTTCTTTCTTACCCTTATAATCTATAATTGTTGAATCGGAAGTAATTAAGAAAAAGATATCTGGAATTGCCTCAAAAATCCCTCTGAATTTCTTTTCTGATTCTTTTAATTTTTGTTCAGATATTTTTTTCTCTGATATATCTACTAATGTAATTAAATCGGCAGTTTTTCCTTGGTAGGTTATCGTATTGGAATACAATTCCCTCCATACTATATCTCCATCTTTAGTTATTATTCGAAATTCATATTTTGGAACAATATCATCCATTCCTTTTTGTTTTTTTCTCGCTTGTTCGGCAACGAAATCCCTATCTTTTGGATGGACAATTTGAGATAATTCATTTAGACTCCAATTTCTAATCTCATCTAATGGATACCCTATCCCCTTTCCAAATTGCTGATTTGCATATTTAACTCGATCATCTTGAAGAATAATAATACTAATAAGTGATTGTTCTGCTAAATTTTTAAATTTCTCTTCAGATTCTTTTAGTTTTTCTATGGTTTTCTTCTGTTCCGTGATATCCAAAACTTGAGCTATAGTTTTTACACCCCCTCTTAATTCTCTTGTTGCCGTTGATATCATTTCTAATCGGCGTTTTTCTCCTGATTTTTTTATTATATTAAATTCATATCTTGGAACAACTCTTTCACCACGTTGTCTTTTTTTATATCTCCCCACCACCTTGTTAAGACTTTCTTCATCCAAAAAATTACGAAAATCATTATTAATAATTTCTTCTAAAGGATAACCTAAAATTCTACTCAATTCTCTATTTGCATAAACAAATTTATAACTATCATCAACGATAAAAATTCCTTCCATCGAATTTTCTACAATGTTTCGGAATCTAACTTCATTCTCCTTTAGATCGGCTTCTGATTTTCTTCTCTCGGTGACATCTATAATATGAACTAAGTAATATTCTTCTTTTTTCTTTTAGAGAATCAAGATCTAAATAAATTTCTTCATTTATGGTTTCACTGCTCTGTAAATTCTGTATTTTAGAATTAGAAATATTTAAATCCTTAAATAGTTGAATTTTTTTAATTTCTTGAGAATTTTGGACTCCAAATATTTTTAAAGAATAGTTATTTGCATAAACATTTTTTCCCTTCTTATCATAAATTTGAATGCCTGTTAAAGCTTTATCAAAGAAGTTGTTGAGTGAATTAAGATGAGAAATCATATTTTCAATAGAAAAACCTTCTCTTATACCCAATTTCACTCACCGTATAAAAAAGTATGAACAATTCTAATTAACTTATAATATAAAAGAATAAAATAGAGAATAAAGTTTTTAATTATAAAAATTTCTATTTAATTCATTTAAAATATCCATTATGATTATTATAGAATAAATTAATATTTCTTTTTTATTCTTTTGTATAAATTTTATTCACAAACTAAGAAATTGGAACAATAAAGTCGCTATCGTTAAAACCAAAACGATAATAAAGAATAAAGTCGTGTAAAATCTCCATTTAATTGAAATTAAGCCTCCCTTCTCCTTATAATATATGAATGGTAAAATTATAGATCCTAAAATTAACATAGAAATTAAGAAAACCGAAATATAATAATATTGTGGTACGTAATTAAATATTGTGGCATCAACACTAATCCAAAGAGATCCTAATGCAAAAATTCTTCTTTTAAATGATTTATCCTTAGAATTTGAGAATCTTTCACGGGATAACATAGAAAAGATCATCGATAGACATATACCAAAACCAATTAATAAAGAAAAATACCAGATTAGGTTTATTAGAAATAATAAAAAGCTACTTAAAGCGATAAAAACTAAGATTGAGAAGAAAATCCAAAAATAGATATAATAATATCTAAACCAATTCATTAACTTCGCAGCGACTAACTTTAGAAACCTTCTCATATTTTTTAGAAGATTCATGATTAAGGAAATAAATTTGTTTAAAAGGTTTCTCAATTCTTCCAGTAAGAAGATAAACGGATATAACAAAATTGATGTAGAAAAAATAAGTGAACTGAATAAAATTGATAAATTAGAATATGGCAATGAAAGGTAAAAAACTGTTGAACTCAATAAGATAAAGATAATGAACCAAAAAAATAATGATTTTAAAGAATGCCTCTCGAAAGGCCTTACTAAAATTGATAAAAGTCCTATAAATAATACTCCTGAAATACTATAATTAAATCCATGATTAAATAAAGGTAATATTAAATATATATAAAATTCGAGATATATGAGAAGATCAATAGGAATAAGAAAAATTATCATTAAAAATATAATTTTCTTTGTTTTATTCCTGAAGATATCTGAAAACAAATGAAGGAGATTATCAATTAGGATAAAAAATTCCAATAATATCAATGAAAGAATTATTAACTGAAAATCAAAATAAAGAGA
>JARRLT010000214.1:0-5280 GCA_037386725.1 Promethearchaeota archaeon | reverse complement strand
AAAAGAAGGATTTTTCTTTAATTGATCAATTATTGGCTTGTCATAAAACACAATTTTGGCTTATAAATTATATAAAATTGTCCTATAAACCTAAAACAAGATTAGCAGGTAGAAAGATAAGTGGTTGTAAATATGCTGAAAAGTATCGGAGAGTATATTTTCACAAAAAAATTGAAGATAGGAATAATCCATCATTATTGGTTAAAATTTTAAGCCATTGGTACTCAAGCATGCCGTGGTTTAAGGCGAAATATCCTCAAGATGTTTTAAAAGAACTTAAAAAGAAGGGAAAAGCTTGACAATCTAATAAGAATATCCAAAATAATCAAAATAGTGTAATAAAATATTTAAATAATAAAAGCGAAATAAACGTATAATCAAGAAATTAATCAATAATTTAATTATTTAAATAGTAAATGGGAAATGGTGGATCTTATTGGCAACTCCTGAGGTTATTAAAGAATCTTTAAATAAATGGGTCAAGATGCTTGATGATCCGAAGATTGCAGATGAATTTGAAGGATTTAATAAGACTATGCAATTTGAATTTTCAGATATAGATTATAAAGTAAAAATGATTTTTAAGGATAAGACAGCAAGTATAGAGGATGGATTTGATGAAAATGCTGAGATGGGTTTAGAAGTAGACTCTGATCTTTTTATGGGGATTGCTACTGGTGATGTTGATCCAATGGAAATTTTTATGGAAGGAGAGCTTAAGATTAAAGGTGATATGAACTCATTACAAAGATTAGAACTTTTTATGGATATAGATTAATCAATCTCTACTACAGTTAATCTTTTTCAATACACCATATTTACTTTAACATTTATAAAGCTTTAAAATAAAAATAAAAATTATTTTAAACCTTGAAACTAATAGTAAAGTTTTTTTATAAAAAGTTTATAGTTTGATTTGATATGGAACCAATTGGTTTTAATAAAGAAAGAGCACATAATATTTTAGAAGAGTATAATATTGATGTACTAATCGCGTCTACTCCTGTGAATGTTTTTTATCTAACTGGGTTGCCAACTCTACATGTAGCTCCAAATCCTATTTTATATGTCTTATATAATCAATATCCTAGTTTATCCTTGCTACGAAAAGATGGTGAGGAAAGTCTGATAACTTGGATAAGTTATCGTAGTGCAAGTAAATTTTCATGGGTAAATGATATCCATGGAATAGGATCTCCTAAAGCTGCTATGGTGTCAGTATCAGATAAGATTGAGCAATGGGATATATCAAATGGTAATATAGGATATGAATCTCTCATGCCTACTTATCAATTTGAATATCTGAGAAATAAATTTCCAAATGCAAACTTTATTAATAGCGATCAAGCTTTTTTAGATATGCGTTTAATCAAAACAGAAGAAGAGATTAAAAGAATAAAAAAATCAACGGAGATTTCTGAAAAAGCTATATTGAATATGATTGAAGAATCTAAAGAGGGAATTTCTGATGTTGAATTATTAAAAATCGCCCGAATGACAATCATTAAAGAAGGAGCAGAAGGATGGGATCATTTAACTATGAATTTAGGATCGTCTGATCCTGAAGCACCAGGAGTGGGAACTAAGTTAAAAGCAGGAGATCTTAACAGATTTGATATAGGAACAATTTGGAAGGGATATGTTTCGGATATCAGTCGAGAATTGGCAATAGGAAACATATCTGAAGGAGGGAAAGAGATTATGAGTAGGGCAATAAAAGTCCAAGAATACTGTGAACAAAATATTTATCCTGGGTTAAATATGAAAGAATTGTATAATAATGCGAATAAATTCAATAAATCATTGACAAAAATTGGGAGAGCTTTTATAACAGGTCATAGTATCGGCTTAGAATGTGAAGAAACTCATTTATTTAGCCCATTAAAAAAATTAGATCGAGTATTTGAAGAAAATATGGTTTTAGACATTGAAGTTTGGCAAAATTTTAAAAATCAAGGATTGATTGGTATTGAAGATTGTTATAGAATAACAAAGGAAGGTTGTGAAAGGCTTTCCAATTTAAATAAAGAAATCTTCATAAAGTAAAAATAAAACCCTAAATCGATATTTTTTATTAGATATTAAAAAAAGTTATTGGAGTATAATTATATGAGTGATTTTGTAAAGTATGGAATAATTGGAGCTGGATCTACAGTTTGGCGTTACCACAAGCTAGGTACCAAAAATAATCCACAAATAAAATTTATATCGGGATTTGATATTAATGAGAAGAAGTTGGCTAAGGCTACTAAATATTCAAAACTAGAACCCTATTCGAATTTAGATAACTTCTTAAAAAGTGATATTGATGCAGTTATGATTTTTGTACCCCATTATCTCCACAAGGATTTAGTTATTGCAGCAGCAGAAGCAGGAAAGCATATTATTTGTGAAAAACCTATGGCAATCACACTTGAGGAATGCGATGAGATGATAGCAGCTACAAAAAAAGCCGGGATAAAATTCATGATCGCAGAAAATCATCGATTCTTACCAGCTCATAATTTTATAAAAAATTCTATAGAGCGTGGATTTATAGGAGATGTTTTTCTTGGTAGAACTTATGAGGGAGCTTATGCTAGTTCTCAATTTTTTGAAAAAGATAATTGGAGTTTTACTTATACTAAAGGTGGTGGTGGAGTGGTTTCAGATCAAGGTATTCATAAATTTACTATGTTAAACTGGTATCTTGGAGAAGTAGATTCGGCTCAATGTTGGTTAAGTAAAACCTTAAAATCACCCCCTAATAAAGGGGAAGATACAGCTATAATTTTATTACGTTATAAATGCGGTGCAACTGTAACTGTAGATATTTCCTCCAGTACGGTGCATCCACTTACAAATAAAACTGAATTACATGGAACAAAAGGTTCCATCTTTGAAGATCATGATTTGGAGAAACCAATTAAAATATTCTCCTCTCATCCCGAAGCTGAAGTAAAGGGAGAGTATTATTGTCCTGAAATTGAACATGGACCTTTTCCAGATTATTATAAAATATCTATGGGACATGAAGATGCATATTTTACTCAATGCGTTCTAGAAGACAAGGAACCAGAATTTACGCCAGAGGAGGCAAAGCAAGGAGTTGCGGTAGTTTTATTAGCATATCTCTCTGCGAAAAATGGAAGAATCACCTCAATGGATGAATTAAAGGAAATTTATAGAACTGAAGGCACAAAAACTATATTAGAAGGGCTTGAAGAGGTAACACAAAAAAATTATATTAACTTAAATTGGGATTAAAGGTTCTATTTGATTTTTTTGAGAAAAGTTTAAACTCGTGTGATTTCTATATTATGAATTCCATTTTTATCGATATCAATATAGAGTAATTGATTTTTTTCATCTTTCTTTACTTTACCATCAGAGATGTCTATGTTATATCCATTTGGATAATGAATTTTTGGAATATAAAGAATGGTTTGACCATCAATAGAAACATCTCCATCAAACTCAAAAGAGAAAAAGCTATCCTCTATTTTGAAGTTCATCTTTTTTGGAAGGCCTGTGCAATAAATAAAGTGAGGGCGACAGAATCCTTTAATTGCTCTTCCCCCACTATTAACATCATCTGGGTCAACTTTTTGATCTTTACTATAAATTGATAAGTCTTCTAAATTCCACATATCCCCCCATTTGTTAGTATTGTCTGGAGTATAGTTCCATTGTAACGCATGTAATAAATTGGCATCCATTGCATTATAATAATTATTTAATAGTTTTATATGAGTTTCCCAAGCTATATTTGGTTCCGTTTTTAATTTCTCGTAAGCTTCTTTATCCTATTACGGGAGTTCCTGTAGTAAGATCATAGTTTGCTTTAAGCATTGCTTTTTTTGTGCCTGTTGTTGCTACATCATACCAGTGAGCGGCATGGACACTATTTTGAGGTACTTTTAATTCTAATGCTTCTTGTTTCATTACGTTTTCCATTGGTCCAGTAAAAAATATAATTGCCTCGGGAAATTCAGATCGAATAGATTTAGTATATAAATTTAGGAAAGGAGAGAAATAATCTCTATAGAAATCGATTCGTTTTCCATTTTTATAAATAAAATATTCATTATTCATAATATTAGGATTTCCATCTTTATCTATCCCCCATATTCCCTCTTTTTTCCAGAGATCTTCATATCCTTCCAACCAACATGAAATACGTTGCTTGTTTAACTCATCTCTTCTTGTTTCCTTAATACCAAATCTTTTTACTTCTTGATATCCAACTGTTCTACTAAATCCAGCACCAGTAAGCATAGCATCTATTGGGGTAAAAACATATCCTAAAACATCGGATTTTCCTTTCCATTCTTTTCCGTCTACATATTTGCCAATCCATCCTTCAGAAGGTTCATTCAATATATCAAAACCTAAAATATAAGGATTATTTTTTAATCGTGATGCCACTTGTTTGATGGCATTAAAGAAATGACTTTGGAGATAATTCTGTACATTTTTTCCATTTATTTTACAAGAAGAAGCAAAATCATTTCCGCCAAAAAATAATGTCCACATTGTACCATTCGCGAATCTGAACTTATTCCCCATCCAATGCATTGAAGAATATTTTTGGGGATCCTTTGGATCATATCGAGACTGCATTGCAAATGATGCTTCTGAGCTTTCAAGTTTGGTAAAATCTAACCCTACTTTTTCAAATGTCCATCCAGGGGCTCCATCCCCACCAGTCATCCTACTCCAAACATCTTGATGAGGATCTATGATTATATGAAACCCATATTCTTCCGCTATTTTTAATATTTCTTCAAGATAATCTAAATATTCTTTATCATATTTTCCAGGACCATTATGTTCAATTGCTTCCCATGTTATTAAAAATCTAATACAATTAAAACCCCAATGCTTTATTCGTGAAAAGTGTTCATTTGCTTCTTTTAAAGGGAATGGGCGACCCACAAAAGACACATTCCTATGATCACTAAAATCACTTTTAATATGAGTTGCGCCATTAGGAGAATATGGCATTTTTGAGCTTCCCCCTAAGTTGACTCCCCTTAATAGCACTACTCGTCCTTTATCATCATAAAAATTTTTCTTATTAATTTTTATTTTCATACTAATCGAATCTATAGCATTTCTTCTTAAACATCTTTATCATTGAAAATTAATCTTTTTGCCTTAATATCTTATGAATTTAAAAATAAATATTGTCTTTTGGGATTAACACCTTTTAGGTGTTTTTACATCTCAATCTGTGCGCCCTTCTCCAGAAGCAACTTCACAGTCTCAGAGCTGCCACCGCGTGCGGCCCACATCAAG
>JARRLT010000213.1:0-7299 GCA_037386725.1 Promethearchaeota archaeon | reverse complement strand
ACTTCCTGGACAGGATAGATGACATCGATCTGTACTATCTTGGCGAAGTCGCCCATACGACTCGTGTCTGGTTGGAACGCCCGGCCACAGAGGTGCCGCCGTGGAAGGGCAGGGGCCCCAAGCCGACGAAAGAACGCATTGTTGAAGGGGAAGAGCCATCTCAAGAAGTCGCGACGATTGCCAAATCGCTGCCAGCAGGTGAGTGGACGCGGCAGTTCATCAAAGAGGGAAGCAAAGGCCCCATGGTCGCTGATTTCGCTGCCTTGCGGGTTGTTGCTGTTCGAGATAGAATGCCTGGGCCCGAGGTGTGGCTGGTCTTGCGGCGCAACGTAAGCGATGGTGAATTGAAGTGCTATCTGAGCAATGCCCCAGAAGATACGCCGTTGTCTGAGTTTGCTCGTCTCAGTGGAATGCGCTGGCCAATCGAGACCTGTTTCGAAGACGGTAAGCAGCAACTCGGCATGGGAGATTATCAACTGCGCAGTTGGCGGGGCTGGCATCATCAAATGACATTGTGCATTCTGGCTCATTTCTTCCTGGTACGCCTCAAACTGCGACTCGGAGACCAGGCGCCGGCCTTGACTTTGCCCCAGACCCAGCTTCTGCTTGCCAGCGATCATTGCCTAAAGTACTGTCTATCTCAAAAAGGAATATCTACAGTAATACCTGGTGTTAAATCAATTCAAGAAATGGAACAGATCTTATTATATAATCAATTAAGTGAAACTCGAAAGGATTATATCCCTTTTTTAAAAAAATACTTCGAAATGGAATAAGAACGATATGAAAAAAGTATTTAACGATTATTTTCAATATTACCTATAAAAGAATTTTTTATCAAAATATGCCAATTAACCCAATAAGATTCTTTTTAGTATTTATTGTATATATCGGAACTTTAGTAGTTCTTGCATTTATAGTTATTAATCTATTACGTAGAAACTTAAAAAATCGATTAAATCAGATTTTTACTTCTTTTTTTATATTTCTTGCGATTGGTATCATTTTAAATTCAATCTATTTGCTATTTTCTGATGCCAATTTCTCCTTAATTGCTTCTTTTTTAAATATATTATCAATGTATTTCTCTTGTGTGTCCGGGGGATTTCTATTATTATATATTTTTATTTTGCTTCTTCCGAAGGTAATGAGAAAATTGAAATTTCAAACTTTATTCATGCTAATTTATCTTGGGATTTATATTCCGATTTTTTTCATCCCTTATGGTATTGGGATTGAAATTTTACCAAATGGAACTCAACTATCTCCTGTTTGGAGCTTGGGTCTTACTATTTTTCTCTTGATTTTATTATCAACTCAGCTTTTACTAATTCTGATAATTTCGATCAATGTCTATAAGAAATTTAATACTAATATATTAGCAGAAAAATTTAAATTTTTCGTGATTGGAGTGATTTTCTTATATTACATCCCAATTGGAGTTACAATAACAAATTATTTAAATATACAGTTGTTAAGGATAATTTTTGGGTTTACGGCACCCATTATTATTGTTGGCTTAATTTTGATTTATTATGGGATTGGAAAACCAATAAATATAAAGGTTTCATAGAATATTTTCTTCAATTTTTTATTATACTTGCACTATTGAAACAAGGATTCCATTATGATTGTAAATCCTAAAATTAGAGAGTCCAACTTTGTGCAAATCTTCTTCTATTTCCTTTTCAGAAAAAATGATATCTCTGAATAAATTATTATAAATTTCAATTAATTCATTCATATATACATTATTAGAAGAGTCTAAATCTGACCCGCTTATTAAAATTATATATCCCCCTGGTTTTACTACCCTAATCAACTCTTTAAGTAAGTCTATTCTTGTAAAATTATAAAATCTTGGCTTTTTCAAATAAGTAGGAATTATAGCCAATTCGAATATGTCTTCAGGTTCTCTGATCTTATCCTTAATTATTCTGGAATATTTAATATTTTCAAAATGTAACTTTTGGAGAATTTCACGTTGTTCTTGTTTTGTTAAAACGAAAGCCTCCTTAGTAATTTCACTTACAATTTTTAAATATGTGCCATATATATTTTTTGAGAGAAGTATACTTAAAATAGACGAGAAATGATTCTTTTCTAATTTTTCTAAAATAAAATCCATTTGATTAAAGTAATACTTCATTATACGCTCAATATATAGATTAAATAGACCAGTTAAAATTATTTTTAAAACAGAATTAGTTAATTTTGAAGGTTCAACCGTTTCAATTTTCCCTGCCGTGTTTTTATTAAAACAGAGTAATCCTAATCTCTCAAGATTTTCAAGATTATTATAAAAACTTGCTGTAGAAAGATCCTTCTTTACTTCAATACTTTCATAAAAGAGTCGTTCTGTATCAGAAAGGTTCAGTGTTCGTGATTCAAATAACTCTTCTTCATGTTTAATATATTTATTCACTTCCAAATACAAAACATGTCTTACAACAGGATTTTCATGGGAGAGTAATATCTGGAGGGTAATTAAATCAATAATTGATAATCCCGTGAAATCTCCAATTCGTAAAAAATCCATGAACTTAGAACTAATAATATCCTTACTTTCACTTGTTTCTTCTCCCATTAATTATTAATATAATTTTGATCTATTTAATTTTTCAGAAATTATAATATTATATTTTCAATATTTGATTATCATATTTTCAATTTTAAAATTTGTCAAAGAAAGATTTAATTACAATTATTAAGCAGATTTTGTTTTAAATTCCTTTAAATACCTCATTTTCATAAAATTATTTATAAGATTTACTTTTTTTAATTATTAGACATTTTTTATAGCTTTCCATTCTTGGAATATATAGATGGAGATTTTGAAAATCATAAAATATTTAAGATGAAAAAATATTTTTGTAATTAGTGAAATTTCTTATAATAATTTCAAAATTTCTATAGAAAATATACAGAATTTTGGGATTATAATTTAGTTCATTTTAATAATCAACCTTTAAGTGTTTTAGTGAATAGAGGATGAAAAAAGTATTTGTAGTAGATGATGAAAAGGATGTCCTTATATTATATAAAAAATATCTTGAATTAGCTGGATTTAGCGTGATAGACACAGCTACTAATGGAAAAGAAGCATTAGATAAATTAAGTAAAATTGAAGAAAAACCAGATCTTATTATAATGGACTATAAAATGCCAATAATGAACGGTATAGTAGCAACTAGGAAAATAAAAAAATTATATCCAAATTCAAAAATAATAATGGTTAGTGCAGACTCGAGTATTAGGGATGAGGCAATATTATGCGGAGTTTTAGGATTTGTGAAGAAAAATTCTTCTTTTAAACATCTGATAAGTAAGATCTTGAGTCTCTTAGATTAAGAAAGATCTTATTTATTGTCATTAATATTTTATTAGGGTAAAAAAGAAAAATTTAGATTTTGGTATCTATGAGGTCAAAGCCAATGCTAATAATAAAGCACCATTTATCTCTGAGAGATTACCCACGCGTGAAGTATCAATTATCGTTCGATCTATATTCATATATATAGCTCCATAGGCTTTTCCTCCACCTAAGTGGACTAATGTTCTATATATTAAATTACCTGAAATACCATCGGGGGCGATAATTAAATTGGCTTTATTATCTATAGCATCTTCAATCAATATTTGATCATGAGAAATTAAGAGTTTAGGATCATTTTCTTTGAAATATTGTACCACTTTATCTGCTTCATTCATTAATTTATCAGCATATTCATCTCTTCCGAATCGATTGGCAGTTTTAGAAACACACAGTGGATATCAATTTTTTTACGGCCCTGTTGGTATTGATGAATGTAATGGATTTGATAAAAAGGTTAATTTCTGGTTCATTGGAACTAATTAACTCAATTTGATCTTTATATTTTAGATAAGTTGAATTTTTTTCAAGGGAATTTACAATCTCTTCGTTTCCAAACATAAATACTTTCAAAAGAATATTGGATTTAAACCGGTTAAGAAATTTCATTGTGGCATAAAGTATTTTATTAGTGTGAAACTCTCTTGTATCCAAACCAATTCCGATATTTGCTACCTTATTTTTAGCTCGTATGTAAAATTTTTCAAATAAACTCATAATTTAATTACTTTTTAATTCTACTTTTATTTAGTTAAAATATAATAAAAACCTATAGAGATTGAAACAAAAACCAAAAGGATAGTTAATGAATCATAGGAGCCATGAGTAACGATCACTGCAATTAGATTCTGTTTTCTCCAATAGAATAAATATGCTAATATCAGCGAAATCACAAAATATGGAAAGAAACTAAGAATAAATTCAATAAGAAATGTGAATGGAGAGAATACAAGATCAGTAAATATACCAATTATGTGAATAAGGGAAAATATGAGCGCTCCAAATATGATTCCTTTCGTAGCTCCTAAATTGTGCATTAAACCTTTCTGTTGAAAACCGCGGAATAATGTCTCTTCCGATAAACCCACTACAAAAAACATCATAAGAATGATAATAATTATCTCAATTATATTCGCTTGTGAAACTGTAAAATCAATTCCACTAGGAGCATACTGAATAGAAACCTTAAATAGAGATTCAACTAGTAACTCAAGTGATATTGATGTAATTTGAACTGCAAATATTCCAATTATAGCGAAGATGATCCCTAATAAGATTTCTTTAACAATATCAACTTTACTATAATGTTCAGTTGTTAAGCCCAATAAGCGAAATCGATTCTTAAAAGTCGGCTTTTTTAAATATTTTCCTACAAATATTATTGCAAAAAAGAGGAATATGAATTCTGCGAATGTACTTATAATAAAGAAAAATGGAGATGAAATAAAGGCTTGAATTGTTTGCAAATTAATATTGAGAAAAACAACTATAAACGCTATAATAATTCCGAAGAGAGATAAAACCACAAATGCGAGTATAGGTAGAAAGATAGATTTAGTTGTTGACCAAACGGTTTTATAAGATTGATTAGCAATTTGATCTTCAGTAATTTTTTCTTGTTCCCTTTTAAATTCATAAGGTAATGTGTGGGGAACCCACGTATAAAGAGGAAGTTCCATGGAATTCTTTACTTCTTTAAGATCTAACCCACATTTTGTACAATACTTTAAATTTTCTATTTTAGGTAAGACATTTCCACATCGAGGACAAAAATGCCATTTACTTTTACTCTCATCAGTTCCTTTTTTATTAGCTCGATGATTCATATTTTTAAATTAATCTCCCCTAAACCTTTCTTAATAGATCCATCTGGTTTAAGTATTGAAACCATAACATTATCTTTTTGAGATACCCATTGAATAATAGAATATTCTCTATTAAGTTCTTCACTATCAAAATCAGCTTTTATTATTTTCTTAGTTAAATCAATATTTTTAACTTTTATATTCATTAGATCTTTTAAACGAAAAATGTCTCCTTCCTTTAGATTTTCAGAATCCTTTAAAGAGATAAATAGATTTATATTTCCATCTTTCTGCTCTACTAAGATTTTTCTGAAACCTTTTTTTGGTTTAGTCGGTAAAAGAAGAGGTTTTGCTACTTTCTTCTCAAATGGAACCTTGTCAATTACGATTTTCACTGGATTTTCCACATAAAAATATCTATTTGAAATTTCATCAATTATTTCTTGGTTTTTAGCATATAACCAATTTACGGAAAAAGTAATTCCTGATAAGGACATTCCAAGGTCTAATAATGTTTCTCTAAGAGCTTCAGGTCGAATACCTCTTTCTTTTAAGGATTGAAGGCTCCATGTTTGAGGATCGTCCCATCCTCTATACTCTCCAGACTCGATTTTATTTCGAGCTTCTGTTTTACTCAATTTCATATCAGGAAAATTTATCCTTCCATAATGCAAAAATTCTGCCTTTTTCCAACCGAAATGTTCCCAAATAAATCTTTCAATAAAATCTTCTTTTATTAAATCAGATCCTCTGAGAACATGAGTTACACCGATAAGATAATCATCAATTGCCCAAGAAAATTCTAACATAGGCCAAACAGTATATTTATTTCCTACTTTTGGATGTTTGGCTTCTGAAATTCTCATTATGATTTGATCTCTTAATGCTGGATCCTTTTGATCCATACCAGTCTTCAATCTAACAACAGCTTCCGTCTCACCATACTTCTTTTGAAGCATTTTATTCCATTCGTCTAAATTTTTTTCAATTGTATGATCTCGATGGGGACATTTTCTCTTTCTTTTTTTATATTTCTCTCTAAAATCTCCCCCTGAACAAAAACATACGTAAGCAAGATCATCCTTTATCAATTTCTCGCAATAATTATAATATGTTTCAAGTCGATCACTTTTATAAAAAACTTTTGTATATTCGACATCAAGCCATTCAAGCCCCTCTCGAATTAAGTCGTATGCTTCTGGAAGAACATATTTAGCTTTAGCGCTATCACGAAGAGATTTTGGACTCCCGATTTGAGAACAATCATTCGAGCATTTCCAATATGTAATGCTCCACTGGGGTAGGGAGCTAATCTCATTATTATCTTATTATATTTTTCTTTATTTGGTAATTCAGGAAGCTCTTTTTCTTCTTCTTGAGATTCTTCTTCCTTTAAAGCATCAGGATCTAATTCTAATAGTTTCTCTCTCTGCACTTCCAGAGTTAAATTAGTAATTTCATCTACAACTTCTTTTAATAATGGGATAATCTCTTTTGCAAGCGGCCTTAAATCTTTTCTTTCTGCCATTAACTTTCCCATTATTGCTTTTTGATTAGGATTTCCACCAAATTCAACGGCATTTTTTAATCCATTTTTCCAAAGTATCTCTTTTATAGCTTCCTTATCCATTTTTAGATAAACTACTCCAATCTGTTTAATTTTACCTTAAATATAGGTTAAAAATTTGAAATATTATATTGAATTAAATGATTTAACTCAAAAAAATTAAATGATTTAGATATTACAATTACTAAACTTAAATAGATCCTGAATATATGTAAATTTGGATATGAATTACTTTTAAGGGTTATTTTTCTAGAGCTAATTAAATAGTAGATGTTAATCTAAATTTTTGGAAGGGCAAAATAAAAAGTAGACCCTTTATTTTTTGAGGATTCAACCCAGATTTCTCCATTATGACGCTTTAATATTTTTCTACAGGTTGAAAGTCCAATTCCAGCTCCATCTTGTTCTTTATTTCCAGGAATTCTATAAAAAAGTTCAAATATCTTCCCTTGCTTATCTTTCTCAACACCAATTCCATTATCTGAAACAGAAATTATACAACTTCCATTTTTATCTTTAAAATCAATTTTTATTTTAGGCTTTTTTATAGAATT
>JARRLT010000212.1:9713-10786 GCA_037386725.1 Promethearchaeota archaeon | reverse complement strand
CTTTCGCTCCTAAAAAGATCCCACCATAGTTAGAATAAAATTGAACAAACCGAGAATCTATATGATTTTTAATGGGCTTTAGTTTAATTCGATCTTTAAAAATATCTTTTATTTTATTATGAAAATATTTAATGTCTAAGAATTTAGGATTGAGATATATCAATAATTTAAAAAGGAAACTTAAAAGTTTGAAAATAATATCTGTTTGATTATAATTAAGAATTTTTTCGCTTTCAAGATACTTTTTAATCGAGAATTGCTTTGGATATTTCTTTAAACCATGGTCACTTAACACAATTAAATTGTCAATATTAGGGTTGTCTAATAAAATCCCCAAAAATTCATCTATTTTTCTATAAGCTTTTTTAATATTTTTGCTTGTATTTTTAAGTAAAAATTCGGGATGGTGAGTAATCAAATCCGGCATTCGGATAATATAAATTAATAAATCAAAATCTTCTTTTAATTTTTTGAGGAAAAATTTCTTTTTTATTTCAAACGCCCGAAAAATTTCATCTACATTTTTACCATCAATTATCCACTTGTTTTTTATTTCAGCTAATAGACTCTTTGGATATACCATATTTTCATTAATTGCTGGTGACAAAAAACCCGTTACCATTTCACCATTAATTTTCCAAGCTGGATATGTAGCAGGGATATTGAGGCAAAATGTTTTAATTTCTTCGAGAGAAAAGATACTTTTTTCCCTCCAATATTTAGACGAAAACACGCCATAATCAAGATTATATAATTCACATTTCCCTAAATCTTTAACATCCATTCCAGAAAATATGCATGGAAAAGACGGGATCGTGACAGGAGGTTCTGTAACACTTAAATTTGATACAAAACCATCATCGAAAATCTTTTGAAAATTGTTTAATTTTCCTCGTTTTACTTGGGGTAAAATATGGTTTACAGAACCCCCATCAATTCCTATAATTACATTTTTCATTTTATATTCCTCAAAATGGTAAAAAATAAAATATTCGATCATAAAAAGAATTTATCATATTAAAGCCATTAAAATGGGGTAGATTCAATTATTTCTAAAAATTACAATGATAAAG
>JARRLT010000212.1:0-9677 GCA_037386725.1 Promethearchaeota archaeon | reverse complement strand
CTTAAGGAATCATGTGAGTAGGAGGAATTTTTAAGCAAAAACCACATTTTCCAAATGATTTTATTGTTTGAGCCCAACAATGTTTATGATACGGTCTATTACAGTGAGGACATTCAATAAAGCAGGTTGGTTCTTCAGTACCTGCGATTCTTAAACTACATGTGGGACAATCAATTTTATGACAAATAACACATGAAACTACGGAAACTTCAAATATTTTCTTTGAAACTAAATTAAAAAGATCAATCAAATAACTATAAGGAGTCCACTCATTAAAAAAATTAGTAAATGAGGCTTGAAGATCATTTTTGATTTTTTCTTGAGATTCAATATCAAATTCATTAACTACTTGTATTTGAGGAATACTCATTGGATAATCTCTGGGCATAGTTATTTCAAAAGTAAAAGTTAGAGATTCCGTTTTCATTTTTCCATTCATATGAATAGTTATTTTTTCTTCTGACGGATTATATTTTAGATCTTTATAATGCTCTTTTAATAGTTCAATTTCAAAATTAATGCGAGAATTTTTGTCTAAGAGCCAAGAGATCTCCCTTATCACCTCAATCGGTTCTGAGCTCCTTTTTTCCCAATCTATAATGGTTTTTAACTCATCTATAGGAATCTTTATAATTTCTGCTAATTGAGAATCTAATTCGATAAGAGGGATATCTGGATGAGGATGAAGATCTATATCCAAATGATATTCATTAAATCCATAAGTTAATAAATATACTCGTAATTTTGATAAACTTCCCGAAATTTGTTCATATCGGTACTCTCGTGTAATTTTAGTGATCTCTTTTTCTATGTCTTTTATTAAAAATAATTGTTTTTCCAATTCTCTAAAAATATTTATAATATGAACTGGTTTCTTAATATTCCATTTCCTTAATAGTTCAATTGATGTGTATGGATCACCTATTAAATTCCTTAATTCAGGAGGGAAAATAATAATTGGTCGATTTGGGTATTTTGAAAAATTGATATCGATGATGAACGTTTTGGTTAGAGTTAATGAAAGATAAACCATTAAATGGGCAGAATTTTCACCCTTTTGATCATAGGCATATTCTTCCTGGAGAAGTACTAATTCAGTATTAATAGCGACTGTATTTTCGGCAATATCATGATAGTTTTTACCTTCATAAAATTGATCATTAGATAGTTTTGAATTAGGAGTAAAAAACTCAGTTGATTCCTGAGAAGAATCATAAAATAACGAGTCTCCTGTATCAAAAATTCTGTTCCCATTGTTTGAAGGTATATCAGGGGGATACGCATTCAAATCTGGAGTAATAAATTCCTCTGATTCTCCTCCCAGATTAGTAATATCTTTAACTTTTTGTTCAAAATGTCCTTCTGTTGTAGTTTCTCTTTTTTCATGAATTATGGCTTTATCTAAACTTAATTTTTGTTTGATTTTCTGATTTAATTCATCAATAACCGTAATAACTTTAGATTTTGATGTCCAATTTTTAACAGATTCCAAATTTATATCTCCAAGGAGACTTTGGATATTTTCATGAAGAATAAAAGTAGGAGGATTTTTTGGAAAATCATTAGAAAATTTGATCTCAACCTCAAATTTTTGGTCTCTAGTTTCAAACGCTCTTCCATAAAGATGCGTAATATCCCCCGAGACCATCCAGAAGGAATACTTTGATGCAAGTTGTTGAGCTTCTCTAAGAATTCTTTGTTTATCCATTTTTTTAGAATTATTTCATTATCAATTATTCATATAATGAGAATTTACAATATTAAACTTATTGAGATAGTATTTCGTATTGTAAAATAAATCTAAAAGTAATGGAAATCAATAAAAAAGGTTATTTCGGTAAATGATTAGGAGGGCCTCCAACCTTTCTGTAAATAAACCCTTTTGAATTTACTTCTTTTTTGTTGAAAATATTCCTTCCATCTATAATTATTGGTGTATTTACCATCTTTTTAAGAGCATCGAGATCTATATTACTATATTCTCTATGATTCGTTGCGAAAATTAGGACATCTGAATCTTTAACAGCTTCTTCAAAATTATCTGTTAATTCAGTCATGTTATAATCTCTTTCCTTAACATAGGGATCATGTGCAATATAGACAATATTATGAGAATGATACCTTTTCATTAAGGTTTCTAATATTTTTTGTGTAGGGGTATTTCTTACATCATCAGTATTTGCTTTATAGGATACTCCTAAAAGCGTAACCTTAATATTATCAACAATTTTTCTCGCTTCTCTTAAAGCATCCTCCATTAATTCAACCACATGTTGTGGCATAAAATCATTAAGTTCCCTACTGTAGGGAGTTAATTTAATTAATGACTTATAATTTTTCTGAGAATACATTTCATGGCCGTATAATAATAGATAGGGATCTTTTGTAAGACAATGCCCGCCTACTCCAGAACCAGGATAATGCATCATGCGATCATGACGATAATTAATCAATTCTATGATTTCAAAAATATCTCTATTAAAATCTTCAGCTAATAAAGCCATTTCATTTGCGAAGGCAATGTTAACATCTCTATAGGTGTTTTCTATGCATTTTGTAAGTTCTGCTGTTAAGGTGTCTGTTACTTGGAGTTCTTTTTTTACTACTCTTCCATATAAGTATTTTGCTCGTTTATTAGCTTCTTCACATCCACCACCAATTACCCGGGGAAAATCAGTAATATATTCTATTAATTTTCCTGGCATTACACGCTCAAACGAAAAAGCTAAATAAAAATCTTCTCCTCGCTTCATCCCACTCTCCTTTTCTAAGATGGGGTGAACTATATTGTTAGTTGTCCCAGGTGCAACTGTTGATTCTATAATTACGGTAGTTCCTTTCTTCATGTGTTTTGCTGCTTTTTTAGAAACTTCTATTAACGATTCATAACGGGGAACATTCGTATAAAGATCAACAGGAGTTTGAACATCAATTAAAATGTAATCTGCACCTTCAACATCGTCATATTTATCAGTAACATGAAACTTTCCATTTTTAACCACGCGGGCAATCAAATCGTCTAATCCAGGTTCATCTCCTTCAAAAGGATTTTTCCCATTATTGAGCCAATCAATCTTCCATCCACTTCTTTTTGATCGCCGTTGAATTCCAGTTACATAAAAGTTATCTACATCAGCTAAAAGTACTGCCATAGGAATTCCAACATATCCCATTCCAATTACTACGATATTTGTCTTTTTTTCCGAATTCATAAATCATTAAACCTTATATCTGCTTTCTTTAACCATTACTTTATATTTTTTAAAAGTCCAATAAAAACAATTTAATATAATTATCTTTCAATTATAAAAATTAATGTCTTTAATAGAGATATCTTTTCTAAAAAATTAAATTAATGATTTTTTATATATGAATGAAAAGAAGTAAATGTATTTAATTTATTCCTTCTTTTCCTTAATAATTTTTTTCAATAATATTAAAAATTTATTTGCTAATCGATGTATAGTACTGTTTTTATTTAAAAATGATTGAAACGTTTCAATATCTTCGTGGGTAAATATCCTTAATAGAATATTTGAGGCAAGATAGGTGAAGATAAAAATGCTAAAGGTAAATATATTAAAGTTTGAAATAATTCCCAAATTTATACTTTCAAGAAGATATCTATTGATATTACTTAGAAAAAGAATATCTAAAAGAAGACTTATTCCGACAGAGGCAGAAAATGCTACAAATTGAAGGAGAATTTCCCTAAAATTAAGATTAATTTTCCCTATTTTAATTGTAATTAAAATATAGATGAGATTTATTACAACACTTGAAATTAATAACCCAATAACTGCTTGCATTAACCCGAAAAAAGACAAAAAAAGAATAACTTAAAATTAAGATCTTTATCATACTCGAATAGACTAAATAACCTGGCCCTAAAACTAAATAGATGTAAATATCGGTTCCAAAAAAGATTAGGCCAAATAAAAACAATAAAAGGAAGATATTATATTTTAACACAATATTATAGATATTATGGATTTTCTCCTTTTCTTCTAGCGCGATTAAACGGGAAAAGGAAATTATTAACGGAGAAGAAAGGGCGATTGTGGCTTGTCTCGGAACATCAACCAAGGTTTGTCCAATTTTATACCCAGTTACTAACCCTAATGGTTCAAAAGCACCAATACTTAAAAGTTGTCCTTCCATCCAAAACTGAGATAAAGACATTCCAGATTTGGTATAACCTCCATATTTAATAGTATCTAATATATTATTTTTAATTGATTTTACAGAATATTTAGTTTTATTTAGCTTCAATATTCTTCTTAAATTGATTATGATATTTATCAAAAAAGGAGGGATATATGTAATAATATTTGCTATTGAAATAACCTCTACAGTTACATGTCTAAAAAGAATGAATAAACTTGTAAGTATTGCTATATTAAGTAGTTGCTGAGATAATAATGTTATAACAATTAATTTATAATTATTAAAGCTTTTATTCATAGAATTACTGAGTGAATTCAAACTTATAATAAAAATTAACGGAGACAATATAAAAATTATAATACTATGACCTTGTAAGTAACCTGAAAGAAAATTAGAAAGAAGGCTGAAACCTAAAAGACTAAGCCCAAACACGGGAATAAGAAACAATATACGACTCAAAAATGCATTTATTACGAAATTTTTTAAACTTCCAAAGTCCTCTAAAGAATAAAATCTGGATACATAATATTCTGTAGCATTTTCTAGTCCAGGAGGGAGAAACCCTATAATCAAAGATGAAATCCCTATAATAGAATAGGCTAATATAAAAATTTGCCATGTGTCTGGGTTAAGAAGTTTTGACATGAAGAAAGCATTCACTATTGAAAAAATTAGAAAGCCCCATGTATTTAAAAATGAATAGAATGAATTTTTAGCTAAAACCTTGTATTCAGGATGTGGTTCCCCATTGTTTTCTTCTGATTCTTCTGAGTCATTAATTTCTTCTTTTTTACTCATTTTTCTATTATGTTTCAGTATAATTCAATTAAGTTAAATCAAAATAAAATTAATAGTTAATCTTCGCTTAAACAAAATTTAAAATGAATTCTTTCCATAAAGATTTGCTATTTATATATTCATATTTAAATAAAATTGAAAATATTCAAGATCTTTTATATAATCACTTTTTTTGTTAAATACCAAAAATTTGATTGTATATAAATTATTTAAATTAACAGAATACTAAAGTATTTACAATTTTTACCTAAATTCAATCAGTAACTAAATATTTTTGTTTATTCTTGTTTCTCTCATTTCTTTTAAGCCATTCTCTATAGTATAAATTTTAACAGTATCATTTAATGAATTTTTAAGTTTTTTTACGTCTAATCCCGCATTTTTCGGTCTCTTAGCTTTTTGCTTCAAATTCGGTATAGGAGAAATCAAACTTTTATCATATCCAAAAATTTCGGCACATTTTAAAGCCATTTCATATCTAATTTCTGCAAGATTTTTGACATAGGTTGGAGAATTTATTTGATTGGTAACTATATTCAGCTTTTTCCCATTTTTCAAGTTATTTAAAATCCAAGTAATAAAATTTAACTTAGTTTCATTCCAACCATAGAGAACTGCGGTTCTACATATAAGATAGTCGATTTCTGAATAAATAATTGCTAACTCGGAATGAAATTTAGTTAAACCATAATAACTTTGAGGATTGGGGATATCTTGTTCATTATAAAGACTATCAGTCTTTTCTCCATCAAATACAAAATCAGTTGATAAAAAAACTAATTTACAATTGAATTTTTTACATGCTTCTACTATATTTTTTGGTCCATAAAAGTTGATTCTTCTGGCTAAATCTTTCTTTTCTTCACATTGATCAACATCTGTCATAGCGGCTGTTAAAATTATTATATCGGGTAATATTTTTTCAATTATTTCATCAACCTTTCCTGGATCAGTTATATCCAATTGGAAGAAAGGAAATTTTGGAGAAATGTTGGTTTTTGTTAAATCACTTGTAATAATCGAAAATGATTTTTTATATTCAGAATTGGTATTGTAAACTTGAAGGAGATTTCTTCCCAAAAATCCATTTGCTCCTATTATTAGAATTTTTTTCATCCTTATCGACAACTGTATTGTTTTTCATAGTATGTGAGATAATCCTTATTGATTACTCTCTTAATCCAATCTTGATTATCTAAGTACCAATTAACAGTTAACTTCAAACCATCTTTAAGTTTTATTTTAGGTGTCCAATCCAACTCTTTTGTGATTTTTTCATGATTTATTGCGTATCTTAAATCATGACCTGGACGATCTTTAACAAATCTTATAAGTGTTTCTGGTTTATCTAATTGTTTTAATAATTCTTTTACTAAGTCTACATTCGAAATCTCTGAATCTCCACCGATATTATATATTTCACCAGGATTTCCTATATTATATATTTCACCAGGATTTCCTTCCATCAACACTTTTAAAATTGCTGAACAATGATCCTCAACAAAAATCCAATCTCTAATATTAATACCTTTTCCATATACTGGCAATTCTTTATCATTAAGAGCATTATTTATCATTAATGGAATAAGTTTTTCAGGAAATTGGTACGGTCCGTAATTGTTAGAACATCTTGTTATATTTATGTGGAGATCAAAAGTTTTAAAATAGGATCTTGTGATTAAATCTGCCGATGCCTTTGTTGCTGAATATGGGCTATTTGGTTTTAGTGGATTCTGCTCTGTGAATGGAGAATCATTAAAATCGAGAGATCCATAAACTTCATCAGTAGAAATTTGCAGAAATTTGTCGATCTTGTGATTTTTTGCAATATTTAATAATGTTTGATATTATATATTTCACCAGGATTTCCTTCCATCAACACTTTTAAAATTGCTGAACAATGATCCTCAACAAAAATCCAATCTCTAATATTAATACCTTTTAGATTGTCTGGGTTTCCGGCATAGGTTAGATTGTCAACATTTACAACCCTAATGTTATTAGATTCCTTAGATAAAAGATGTTTTATAAAATTACTTCCAATAAAGCCCATTCCTCCCGTTATAAGAATTTTTTTAATTATAATCTCCTCTGTTTAGAGTTATCGTACTATTATAATATTAACCCATCTTAAGTTCCCAATCATAATCAATCTTGTTAGTATCATATGGTAATCGATATTCATCAGGATCTCCATAATTGTATAATTCAGTTGGACAATTTAGAACCATAATTTTTCTTCCGGCCATGGCTTTAAATCCATGCCAAATATTGGGAGGAATGGTTACTAAAAGAGGACTTTTTTCTCCAAAAAAGATTTCATTAAGTTTTCCCTTCGTCTTTGATTTTTCTCTATCGTCAAAGAGAACTAACTTAGCATTTCCTAAAATACATACCATGTTATCAGTTTGAATCTTATGGCAATGCCAAGCTTTTACTACACCAGGGAATGCAACTGTAATATAAGATTGTCCAAACTTTTTAAAAGCGGGCCAATCTGAGCGAAAACACTCTTGTAAGTAACCTCTTTCATCTAAAATTTGAAGTGATTGAATAAAAGAACTAGATTTCATTAATGTTTCAAATGTACCCGCATCTGACCAAAATCCTTTTACAAAAATAGGTTTTGTTTTATAATTATGAATAAAATAATTATTTACATCTGTTATTTCAAGTTCTCCCCTATTGGAATACCCAATCTCATCAATTACATACTCAATTATATCATAGATATCCTCATTATAGAGATAAAATCCCGTTACAGCATAATTAGTTTTTGGTTTTTCTGGTTTCTCTTCAATAGATATGATTGAACCATCATCATGTAATTCTGCTACCCCAAATCGCTCTGGATCTGGAACCTTCTTTAAGAAAAGATTACATTGATATTCTTTACTTTCTTCAAATTCACTAATCTCTTTTTTAAAGCTATCTTCAAAAATATTATCTCCTAATATAACGGCTACTTTATTACTCTCATTTATTTTTTTAGTTAGATAAATTGCCTCTGCAATACCCCCAGCTTGTTGTTGATACACATAACTGAAATGGGCTTTGAATTCACTTCCATCTCCGAGTAAACGCACAAAATCACCCACACTTTCACCCCCCAAAACAATTGTTATGTCTTCTATTCCCGATTCTACTAAAGTTTTTATAACCTTATATATCATAGGCTCATTATAAACAGGTAATAAGTGTTTATTAGTTACCTTTGTTAAGGGAGATAAACGCGTTCCCGTTCCTCCAGCTAGAATAATTCCTTTAATGAAAAACAACTCATATTTTGATTATAATTTTAATATAAATTTTTGTTTACTTCTCTTCCTTAATGTAATTAAAAATATCATTTATTTTTTATTTCTTAAATAGACTCTATTTTTCATATTTCACTAATAGAAAAAAATAACTCTTTAAAATTAGGTTAAGTTAATGATTTATAATAATAATTTTCAAGAGAATTAACAATATTATCCCAATCAAATGAATTCAATACTTCATTTTTATGTTTATTTGTAGATATGCGAATGGTATCTAAGTTTTTTACTATCCTTAATATGGATTCTTTGATTTCTACTGGATTTTTCGGTTCGATAACCTCTCCACATGAATCCTCAATTATGTTACATAAGTTATTATTTGAAGTTGTAACTACCGGTAAACCTGCTGCTAAAGCTTCAATCATACTGTTAGGACAGCAATCATATATAGAGGGTAAGCAAAAAATGTCTGCTCCACTATATGCCTCAAGCTTTTCTTGACCATATAATCCATTAATTATTTTAACTCGGTTTTTTAAATTATATTTAAGGATAAGGGATATCAAATAGTTCAAGTAATTATCATCTGGACCTACAAGTACTAGCTTTAATTTTTTATTTTTTTCTATCATTGAGAATGCTCGAATGAGATAGTTTAACCCCTTTATCTCATTTAATCGTCCTAAGTAAAGGACAATGATATCATCTTCAGAAAAATTATATTTCTCTCTAAAAATGTTTTTTGGAGGTAATGTTTTATATTGTTTTGAATCAATACCATTAAATAGAATTTGAACATTAGATAAGCCATAGGTCTGTAAATTTCGTCGTTCTCCTTCATTTTGAGCAAAAATATAGTTAGCTCGGTTCAAAACTTTCAACAAAAGTGTGGAGTTTATAGCTAGCTTAATTACTTTAAATCTATTTTGAGAAACTGGGGATAAAATTCCTTCCGTAGATACTAAAAATGGTTTTTTAGTATTTTTCACTCGCCGATATAACCAGTATGTCAATATGGTATATAAATCATGTAAATGAACTATATCTAACTCTTCAATTTCTTCCCTAAGTTTGCTTCTGATGTTAATTGGAATGAATACTTTATGTTTCGAAGCGAACCAATTGCTAAAATTCTTGAAGTAAAAAACATTCATCCCATCAATTTTGGCTCGATGCTTATTGAGTCTTTGTTTAGGATCGTTTGACACATCTGTTGTATAAATATTTACTTGATGTCCTCTTTTTGTCAATCTCTTTCCCAATTCGTAAGAAGTCCGAAGTATCCCTCCAAATCGCCATGCTGGTGCGAAAAAAGGAGTAAAATATCCAATTTTCAGGTGTCGTTCCATTAGCAGAAACCAATTTCCGAATTTTGAAATGTTTTAATTTTTCTTTTTAATCTATCAAATCTATACTTTGTGTTAAAACTATTCATTTAAAAGGTCTTTAAAA
>JARRLT010000211.1:0-3939 GCA_037386725.1 Promethearchaeota archaeon | reverse complement strand
AAGGTATAAGAAATTGAAAAAAGAAAAATCCCAAACTATTCCAAAAAATAATGGAAACCATCGGGTTAAAATCAGAAGTTGTTTTAAATTTTATTTCATTGACTTTCTTTGAAGATTTTGATCTTTTAAGTTGAATTTGCATAGATTTAATTTCTCATATTAATAATGAATGTATCTTTAAAAATCAAATAAATGATAATGTATTAAAAAATAATTAAGGAGAGTTATTTAATTTTCTTTTTAGGAAAAATTAGTTTCCGATATGAAGTGAGCTATTTAATTGAAGCCTTTTACAAAAATATCAAATTATATTCTGGTTTAATTTTATAATCAAAATTAGCCTTATTATACATTTTAATTTTATAATTCAGCATTGTTTGTTGAAATTAGGTTTCTGCAACTTTTTTATAATTAATTACATAAAGAGCAAGAATCTCTTGCTGTTATTTACATTATAAATGAAAATAATAAAAATCATAAATTACGCTTATTTTTATTACATAATTTAATCCTAAAAATATGCAAAATTTTTGAATTTGCCTTTTAGGATGTTTTTTATTATAAAATAAAAAATTAAACAAAACAGTTGAACAAGTATGTTAACTGAAGAAAAAGTAAAGAAAATTTTAACTGAAAGTGATATTCAACTAAGATTTCACGCCAGAGGGGGTCAAGGGGGAGTTACCGCCTCCAATTTGTGCGTTGAAGCGTTTTACGGTTATGGAATTTGTCAACCGAAATTTGGTGCAGAAAGAATGGGGTCTCCTACCGAAAGTTATGTTAGATTAAGTTTAAATGAAGATTTAATTAGATCAAATGAGCAAGTTTATGTGCCTCATTTTGTTTCTGTATTGGATCCATCATTACTTGGGGAGATTAACGTAACCGCGGGAGTTCCGAAAGGTGGTTGGTTGATAGTAAATACTACAATGGATCAAAGAGAGATTCAAGACATTGTCGGAAGAGATGATTTAAACGTAGCCACAATTGACGCCACCAGAATCGCATTAGACGTTTTAGGTCGAAATATCACAAATACAATCATTCTTGGTGCGTTAGTAAGAGTTTCTCATTTATTTACGATTGATCAATTAGCCGATGCTATAATGAGGAGATTTAAAGGGGAAATCGCTTCAAAAAATGTTGAAGCGGTTAAAGCAGCTTTTGAAGATACTTGTATTTATGAAAGCAGTGTAGAATTAGATTTTGAATCAGATACAAAGATCCCTTGGCAACAGGTAGATGTTGGATTACCTGGTTATAAAGAAGTAGATATGGCTGGGGTGTGGTATATTAATGAAGATACGATTAAAGTTGGAAGCGATCAAGTAAATACTGGTTCATGGGGAGAATGGGATATAATTTGGGATGAGGAGACTTGTACCGATTGTGCCCAATGCTGGTTTATTTGCCCTGATTTTGCTATATTACGAAAGAAAGGTGAAGATGGAAAATATCATATGACTGGGATTGATAGACAACACTGTAAAAGTTGTCAAAATTGTTTAGAAGTATGTCCAGTTAATGCAATTTCTAAAGAACTTAAACAAGGGCCAGGATCTTGTGCTGTCCCCGAAGAAAAAATGGAGGTGTCTTAAAAAATGAGCGTTGAACCTATGAAAATCTTTTTTAAAGAAATTAAAGAACCTATAAAAACAACGATGATTGGGAATTACGCGGTTGCAGGGGCTGTTACACAAACAGACCCTGATGTTGTCTGTGCATTTCCAATAACCCCCCAAACACAATCCGTAGAGGGTTTATCGGATGTAGTTCATCAAGGGAGATTGGATGCAGCATTTATAAATGTAGAATCCGAATTAGCAGCGATGAGTTATTCTACTGCTGCATGTGCGGCAGGAGCTCGAACCTTCACTGCAACTGCTTCTCAAGGGTATCTTTTAATGACAGAAGCGTTACCGATGGCTGTTGGCTGGAGAGTTCCTCTTACAATGATGATTTCAGCAAGAGCATTTAATTCTCCAAACCTATCAATTTGGAATACGTGGGAATTTACTGAAGCCAATTCTGAACTTGGATGGAATACTATAGTTTCTGAAAATGTTCAAGAAACTTACGATGCTGCAATTCTAGCTGTAATGATTGCGGAAGATTCTCTCTTTCCAACTATGTTCGTTCATGATGGTTTTATAATCTCTCATTCTGTACAGAATATTACATTAATTCCAGATGAAACAGTTAGAAAATTAACCCCTAAAAAGCAAAGGCATCGAATTAATCCCAAGAAACCCGGAACCTGGGGTGGTATTGTTACACCAAGTTATTTCATGGAATTTAGGAAAAAGTTAGATGTAGATAAAGAACCCGTCTTAGATATAATGGAAGATGCGTTTGATCGCTTTGAAAAAGCCACTGGAAGAAGGTATGATTTAATTGAGACATATAATTTAGATAATTCTTCAAAAACAGCTATTCTAACTATGGGTTCTATGTGTGGAAATATTATAAGTTGGATGACTAAAAATAAAGATATTGGATTAATTAAACTCAGAACATATAGACCATTTCCTTATGAACGATTACAAGAGATTGTAGAAGAGCATGGAATTGAAAAAATCATTATCTTGGAGAAATCTGATTCATTAAACGGAATGCTTCCACCATTTTCAATGAGTGTTGCTTCGGCATTATATCCACTTGGAACTATATTCCGAAGTTTCATTGTTGGGTTAGGAGGTCGAGATGTTACCCGAGATGAATTAGACATCGCAAAGATGAAAATGGAAAAGGTAAATGATATGAAAGGAAAACTTTATATGTATTTAGGGGTACGTGAAACTAAGGATAAAATTTATGGGGTGAACATGTAAGATGTCAGAGAGAAATATAATCAAACTAGAGGATATCCTATCTAGAAATGGAAAAAGCAATGTTCTTTTTCTAAACTATGATAATGAAGCTTTTATGAACACAGGAATACAAGAATCTTCAGGAACACCCCCTTTTGCAAGTACAACTACAGGTCCAGCTGGAGAGAAGATTCCTGGAAAAGTAGGTGTAAAGCAAGACTTAGTAACTCCTTTTGGCTTTTACGGTGCTAAAAAACTCTTCTTAGCTACAGTTAATCCAGCATATCCAGTTGATTTTATGGGAAAAGTTATGGATGCCCTTAAATCTGATGGTTCCGCATTTATCCAAGCATATAGCGATTGTATGAGAGGTTGGAGGCATGGATCAAATGATGCTTTAAAGATTTCTAAATTAGCGACTGATTGTGGATATTGGCCATTATATACTATTCGTGTAAAAGATGGAATACCAACATTCACATATTATCGAGGATTAGAAATAGACAAAGATAAGTTTGTGGAATATTTAAAATCAATGGGACGATTTAGACATCTCTTTAAACCAAAATTCAGAGAAAAAGAGATTAATGAAATTATCTTTGAAACAGAGCAAAGAAATAAAAAGTTAAAGAAGTTAATCGAGCAGTTTGGAGCAGAAAAACCAAAGGAGATGTATAGAATTGATCGAAAAGTTTTAAAACCTCAAGAACATCTTCTTCCTGGACATGGATTATGTCCTGGATGTGGAGCTGGTATGGTCTTATTTCAATTAGCAACAGCGGCTTATCAAGTAACTGAAAATAATGTTGTATACGTGAATAATACAAGTTGTTCTGAAGTATCTACTTCAAAAGATAATGTAACATCTTGGAAAGTTCCATGGGTACATCACCTATTTGAATCGGGAGCAACCGTAGCAGACGCTATCGCGACAACTAATAAAATACTCAAGAAAAAAGGTTTATTCGGTAAACCAATGGAAGAAGAAATTCCTTATGTTATACATATAGGTGGAGATGGATCTACTTATGATATTGGTTTTCAGTTCTTAAAAGCTGCACTATTGAGAACTAGTAGTTTCCTTGAAATGAGTGATATTTTAAATGTAAAATAACTTTAGTATTAATTT
>JARRLT010000210.1:0-5659 GCA_037386725.1 Promethearchaeota archaeon | reverse complement strand
ACTTTTTTTCCTTGATTTTTGATTAAATTAATAAGATCCTTTTTATTATCAGTTATCTCAAAATGAAATAAAAAAATATCTACAAAATCTTTTAATTTCGATAAATAATCTTTAGGTGTTTCTACCATAAGATGGGCGATCACAGGTAAGTCAGAAATATCTTTAACTTGTGGGAAAATTTCCAAATAGAGCATAGTATTATTAACAAATTTGCCATCCATTACATCAATATGAATATAATCCAATCCTTCTAAGGATTTTATAACCTCAATGTTAAAATTTTCCTTAGCATGTATCGCGAGTGCAACTTTTGTCATAATACTTATCCAAACAATTCTTTTTCTACCAAATAGCAAATAATATGTCCTATAGTAATATGAGATTCTTGAATTCTAGGTGTATCAGTTGAGGGAACTCTCAAACAATAATCTGCGATTTCAGAAATTTTACTTTCTTTCTGACCTGTAAGTCCAATCGTTACGGCGCCTTTTTCTTTTGCCTTAAGAAGACCTTTAACTACATTTGGAGAGTTTCCCGAAGTGCTAATTCCAATCGCGATATCTCCTTCTTCTGCGAATGAGGCAATTTGACGTTCGAAAATGAGATCATAGCCAAAATCATTCGCTGTAGCAGTAACTACGGATGTGTTTGTATGTAATGCTAATGCCGGTAAAGAATCTCGATCCATATAGAATTTGCCAACAAATTCTGCCGCAATATGTTGGGCATCAGCAGCACTCCCTCCGTTTCCAAATAATATTACCTTTCTTTTATTTTTATATGCTTTGATTATAACTTGAGAAATTTCCGCAATACTAGATGCTTTATCCTTTAAATCTTCTTTTACTTTAATAGATTCATTTATACTTCTTATTATATCTTCTTCCATTATTAACACTTCTTTAATTGGTTATCAAATTATTACTTTTCTTTTTCAATAATTAATATTGATTAATATTAGTTAATAAAATAAATTCAATTAATATTATAGTTATTAACTATAGTGACCTCCATGTTTCTAATCCTTTTGGATTAAAATGAAAATTAATAATACTCCCTCCAATTTTTTCTAGATGTTTTATTACATCATATTTTTTACTGGGATCCGAAAAAAGTAGGCTAACCATCCTTCATGGAGCAACTCTCCAAAATTATTTAATTGATTTAAGTCTTTTGACTCTAAAACTTCTTTCATTCCATGCGCAACATTTTTCAAATCTTGCATTGATTCCATGTAACTCTTTTTCTCAAATTTATAACCCTTTAATACATCATCTTGTATATCATCCGAAAAATGAGATCCTCCTACATAGCATAAAATTAATCTGTAATGTAATTCATTAAGGATCTCAGAATTAGTATTGACGGGGATTACTTTTACTTGGTCCGTAAATTCTACAAAATTAAACCCCCCATAAGCTGCTGCATACTGATCTTGATACCCCCCTTTCTGTTTTAATTCTTCTCTTTCAATATAGTAAGCTTTCTCTGCAATTTCATGTGGACTCATTTCTAAGGAGTAATATTCATTAAATGCACCAATTAAAGCAACAGTTAATGAAGAAGAACCCCCCATTCCAGATCCTGCAGGTAATTCTGAGTAAGTAGTAATGTCAAAACCATCCTTTATATCTAAAACATTTACAGTTCCCTTAAATAGTTCAAAATCTTGAGAATAATCCCGATCCCCTACAGTAAAGGTGGCTTCTGAATTAAAATTAATTGAATTGATATGAATTTTATCATCTTCTCTTGGTTGGATGGAAATATGAACATGTCTATCTATTGCTGTATTGATAACACATCCGCCATGATCTATACAATAAGGAGGTAAATCAGTTCCACCTCCTCCAAAACTTACTCTAAATGGTGCTTTTGAGCGAATAATCATTATAAGTTGACTCGTTTTTATATTATATAACTAATTTAACATAATTCTTTTCAAATTTACAAAGGTAATAATGATTAATTATTAAAAAATTGTTAATTTTAGTTAATGATAAATTAAAATATAATTTTAAAGTAAATTCATAGAATGAAATCAATTGTAAGTAAAACCCCAGTAAGGATTGCATTTGGAGGGGGAGGGACCGATGTGGAACCTTACTCTTCAGATTATGGGGGATTTGTTATAAATGCAACAGTAAGTCTGTTTAATCGATGTTTCTTTAATAGTAGAAATGATAAGTCTATTGTTATTAAATCAAATTATAGCAAAGATCCTATTAAATTTTCAATTAGAGGAATCCAAGATGATAAAGATTATAGAATTATGAGTCTCTATGAAGCGATATTTTACCTGCTTAAACCATCTTCTGGATTTGATATCTACATTCATTCACAAATTCCGCAAAGAGCGGGACTAGGATCATCCGCAAGCTTGAGTGTTTCAATAATCGCTGGTATTTTAGAGTCTACTAAAATAAGTTTAGAAAACTTAGATCAACAATATATAGCAGAAATAGCATATCAAGTTGAACAAGAAATATTGAAAAATGAAGGAGGGAGACAAGATCAATATGCTTCCGTTTTCGGAGGATTTAACGGGATTAAATTCAATGGAGGTTCTAATGTTCAAGTTAAACGTTTAAATCTTTCTAAATCGTTTAAGGAAAAATTGGAACGCAGCCTAATCCTATTTTACACGGGAATCCCACACATAAGCGGAAATTTGGTTGAAAGGCAAGTTAATTTCTATGAGAAAGAAAAAAATAAAGCAAAGTTGTATTTGGATGAATTGAAAAGAGTTGCTTACGAATTAAGAGATGCATTAAAAAGTGAAGATTTCAATTTATTTGGAAGTCTATTAACTAAAGATCTTAAAATAAAAAAGCAATTTAATCCATTATTAAGTACTGATTATTTAGATACCCTATATGAAAAAATTATTCAAAATGGAGCGATTGGGGGAAGAATCATTGGTGCGGGAGGCGGAGGATGTATGATATGGCTTGTACATCCGAAAAAGAAAGATATTATTAATTCAATATTAGAAAAAGAAAAAGGCAAAAGATTAGAATATAACTTCACTGATGAAGGTTTAAAAATAATCGAAATTTAAATTATAGCTGGACTGATTTCGAATACAAATCTCAGAAAATATTTGAATAATCTAATATAAAACTACAATAAGTTAAAACTTAAAATTTCAATAATTGATCTCAAAAAATTAAACATTTGAATTAATATGAAAAAAGTCTTAATAACTGGTGCGGATGGATTTTTAGGATCTCATTTAACTGATTTTTTAATTAAAAAATATTTTCATGTATATGCTCTTAAACGTCCTAAAGGAAGATTGAAAAATTTAACTCATTATACAAGAGGGAAATCTATTTTTACTGAAGAGGAAAAAGGAGTTGTTTTCAAACGAAAAATTTCACTTCCTTCTACTGAAGAAAGGTTAACCATTATTGAATGTGATATAAAGGATAAAGAATTAGTAGATACTATAGTTACCGAAATCCAGCCAAGGTATATTTATCATTTAGCAGCTCAACCATATGTAATTCCTTCTTGGAAAGATCCAATTAATACAATCGAAATTAATGTTATAGGGACATTAAATCTATTTGAACCGATTAAGAGAGAAAAATTTAAAACTCGCGTAATTGTTGCATGTTCGAGTGCAGAATACGGAACTACAACTAATTTAAATCGCCCATTAAGAGAAGAGGATAACTTAAAAGCAATCCATCCCTATGGAATAAGTAAGATTGCTACTGAATTACTTGCAAGACAATATTATCTAAATTTTGGAATTGAAACGATCAATCTCAGATTTTTTAATCAAACTGGACCTCGCAAAGAAAATGATGCCTGTTCAGATTTTGTGAGTCAAGTGGCGCAAATGGAGCTTGGGTTAAAAGAACCTATAATAGAAGTGGGAAATCTGGAACCTTATAGGGATATTATGGGGATTAAAGATTCGATTCAAGCTATTTGGTTGGCCACAAAAAAGGGAAAACCCGGAGAAACTTATAACGTATGTTCAAATAGAAAATCTAAGATACGTGATATTCTAAATATTGCATTAAGTTTTTCTTCCAAAGAGATTAAAGTTAAAGAAAATACTCGTAAAAAGTTGAGAAAAACTGATGAAGATATAATATTAGGGGATAACTCAAAAATCAAAACGCAACTAGGTTTCAAATTAACTCAATCCATTGAAGAGATTTTAAAGGAGATGTATGAGTATTGGATTGATTTTTATAAGAATGGTTAAATTTTTTATTTAAATGAAATAAATAAGTAACTTGAGAGAGAAGGCAATATTTATGAGAATATTAATTACTGGAGGAGCGGGTTTTATTGGATCCCATTTGGTAGATCATCTATTAAAAGATGGAAATCATAAAATTACTGTTTTTGATATTTTAGAGGAACAAGTTCATGGAACTTCTAAAGAACCCCCTTCATATCTAAATGAAAATGCAGAATTTATTCTTGGTTCAGTCACAAATTATGATAAATTAAAAGACTTAATAGTTCAAAATGATGTAGTTTTTCATTTAGCCGCAATGGTTGGAGTAGGTCAATCAATGTATAAAATTAAAAAGTATACCAAGAATAACATTTTGGGAATTGGAAATTTACTTGATATCTTGGTAAATGAAGAACATAGCATCAAAAAGGTGGTTATAGCTTCTTCAAATACTGTCTATGGAGAAGGAAAATATAAATGCGATAAATGCGGGATTGTTTATCCTCCTTTACGTTCAGAAAAGCAGTTAAAAATAAAAGCTTGGAAAGTTAAATGTCCTATATGTTCATCCGAGATTAAGGCCTTATTAACAGACGAATCAACTCCATTTAATCCCAGTTCCGTTTATGCATTTTCTAAAGAAGCGCAATGTGGTATTTTTGCTTCACGATTATTTTCCAACAAACCGCCACTTATTTTTGAGGATGGAAATCAAACAAGAGATTTTGTGCATGTATCGGATATTTGCCAAGGTTTAAACCTGGCAATGAAATCTAATGCTGCTACCGGAGAAATTTTCAATATTGGTACAGGAAATCCAATATCAATAAAAGTGGTCGCTGAAATTATAACCAAGAAAATTAACTCAAATATCAAACCAAAAATATCTAATTCTTATAGAGTTGGAGATATACGACATTGTGTCGCTGATATTTCCAAAATTAAATCGAAACTTGAATATAGTCCAAAAGTAAAATTCAAGGATGGTATTGACACATTTATTAAATGGATCCAAAGTCAAGACTTTGATAATAAATCCAAATCAAGTAAAGCAATGAAAGAACTTAAAGAGAAAAATCTAATAAAAGAATAGAATTTTATAAACATTGAGAAATTTTAAGAAGAATTTACTATTTACAACAAAATTCTTTTTAACATAATTCTATAGTTATAAAGGAAATTTAGCTAAGAATGCTCTTATTTATTTAAGAAATTTATCAAGAAATGTTTTATTATTCATATCTATTTATTTAAAAATAAAAATAGAAATCAGTATTAATTCTAACGAGAAAAAGAAGTTGATCTTACGTATTATTGAACATATCTATAGGTTTTCCCTTGAATTTCTTTGAATTAGATATACCATATAATTTTAATAATGAAGGTACAATATCCAGATAAGAGATTTCTTTTTCTCGTTAGAATTAATACTGATTTCTATTTTTATTTTTAAAT
>JARRLT010000209.1:0-8933 GCA_037386725.1 Promethearchaeota archaeon | reverse complement strand
AAAAAAATCCAAGATACAACTTATGGAACAAAACCTATACTTGCTCTTTCTATTGATGAAGGAATTGGAGAATATCGAGAAAAGAGTCTTGAAGTGGCGAGAAGGTTTTGTGAGAAATATAAAATTGATCATAAAATTGAATCATTTCAAGAACACATCGGTAAATCTTTAGATCAGGTTATCGCAAAAATGTCAAATTCTCCTCATTATATGAATGCTTGTAATTATTGTGCAACCATTAGAAGAAGACTTATAAATGATATCGCAAAAGAAAATAATGCCACAGTTTTAGCACTTGGACACAATTTAACAGATCTTTCTGAAACATTTCTAATGAATATTCTTTACAAAAGATTTCATTTAATCGCAGGACAATATGTATTTCGGGATAGGAATGATCAAGTTCAGCAAAATTTTGTAAAGAAAATCACACCTCTAATGAAGATACCTGAAGATGAGATATTATTATATGTAAAAGTTAAGAATTTGGAATTTTATGAAAGCCATTGTCCTAATAGAGAAAAAGATCCGATAATTCGAAAGCAGGTTTTAGACTTCATTAAAAAATTAAAGACTCAGAGTCCTGAAATTGAATTTAACTTATTTAATGGATTTATGGAATTATCTGAAATATTAAATAAATCCATTGAAAATAAAAACCAGTTCAATTCTTGTGAAGTATGTGGTTATCCCACAACTAATCAAAAATTATGTAATTATTGTAGTTTAAAAAGAGAACTTGTTTAATCTATTTTATTAAATACTCTCCCATCTCTTTCAATTTTTCATATTTTCTTATTTCTTCCTTGAATAGCGGAACTTCAATAATATTTTTACCAAAATTATCCTCAAAAATTTCTCTAATTTTCTTAAGATTTCTTTGTTGCATCCTTCTTCTACTAGCACAGAAATCACATAGATCTTCTTCTTGAGGATATAGTTGATTCACTACTATATTTGAGATTGGAATATGATATTTTATTAATTGATTCAGTAAGCGACTAGTTTCGGTAATAGCCATTTCTTCAGGAATCATAACAATTATAAAGGAGTTTAATGAAGGATCCGTTAAATCATCTCTTGCTCGGGCAATAGAATCATTCAATCTTTCAAGCATTTCCAAAGAATTGTCTTCTTCCTCTTCTTTATCTTCCCGCTTGAAGAAACTTTTGAGAGAACCAAAAATTCCCCCTAATTTTAATCTTAATTTCAAAAGTTTTCCAATCCAACCCGAGAGTGTTTCAGGAAGACCTAAAAAACGTAAAGTATGCCCAGTAGGAGCTGTATCGAATATTATCAAATCATAGTTGTGATCTGTTTCAATAAACTCTAATACTTTGGCAAACGCTAGGGTCTCATCAATTCCTGGGGGGCTCATTGACGCTAAATCTCCAATGTCTCCTAAACCTAAACCTTGCATCATTCCGCCCATATCCATATCTCCCATAGGATTCACATTAAGCAAATTTTTAAAATTCTCCATATCTGCTTCGGGATTAATTTCGAGTGCCGTAAGATTTTCAATTCCTTCAATAGGAGTCGGAACACCAGGAGATAATTCTAACCCAAAACTGTCTGCTAGTGAATGTGCTGGATCTGTACTAATTACTAATGTATTTCTTCCATGCTCAGCTGCCCATATGGCGGAGCTTGCGGCACAACTTGTCTTACCAACACCCCCCTTCCCTCCAAATAAGCAAAACTTTGAGTTCATTAAAATTTCCTTAAGTTTCATTTTTATAACCAAACTATTTGATTTTATAATTGAGAATTTAATTACTACTAAAAATTAAAGTCTTACCTTTTTATCCTTAATAGCCTATTTTAAATCGAAGTAAAGCTATAATTCCACCAAATGTACTATAAAGCATTTCTCCTTCTTCAGTTTCTGTGGAAATTATTTCAATATCTGCACCAGTTGCTTCTGCTTTCTGACCAAAATGTTCAATAATGCTCCCTTTTTCCGTTATTCCAAATGTATTTGAACTACATTCTGGACAGATTTCATCTTGAATTGTTGCCTCAAATTCCTCAAGATCTTGCCCTTCAAAGGTTCTATATTCTGAATAACCACAATTAGAACATTCGATTTTTGCCTTATGCATTTCAAGTTCTTCTGATAACACTAATGTATCAACTGCTCCAAAATCTAAAGCTTTTTCTACCGCTTCTAATCCATATGTTGCCATTCCAGTATCATTGGAGATTTCCTTAAGAAAGCTTTGCATTATTTCTTTTTCTTGAATATATTTTACATTTTCAATTTTATCTTTTACTCGATCAACAAGCGCTCGTATTCCTTCTGACCCACCATAACCAAGATCGACAACGTCCAAGATTTTCTCTCGAAGTCTGTAATCTAAGCTTTCATCTTTAACAAACTTCTCTTTAGAAGGTCCTGGACCTCCTATAAAAATGCCTTGAAGATTTTCCATATTAAGAAAAATTTTGTTGATTTGATCAGATATTCTTCTGTAAAATCGTTTTTCTCCCTCTTCAATAAGCCTTTCAAATCTTCTTTGAGATTGACCTCCTGCACGGTGTTTACTATGAATTCCCGATGTAAATTCCCGAATTACTTCTATATGATTTCCTCGTATAGTCCCAACCGCAGACTCTTGTCTACCCACAACTATTAATCCATAAATTTCCTTCGATTCAAGCATTTCTTCTAAAGGCCATAATAGAAATTGACTAGCGCAATGATATCGAAAGGTTACAACGGAGTTGGGAGGATCTACTATATATAATTCATTCTTTTCCGTACCCGGAGTATCATTTTGTGGAATCGCTCCAGAAAACAAAACTAATCCATCATCTGGGACTTCATTGAAATTTTTTAACTGTCCTATTAAGGTTGAGATAGAATCAAGTACATTTTTTCGAGTCAATTTTGATTTGATATTTTGACTTTCGCTAATTTCATTCTTAAGATAATTTGTAACATCTGAAAGTTTCCTGTCATGAGGAATATATAATGAAATTAATTCAGTATGAAATCCTTTCTTATCTTTGAGATATTCTATCAACTTTTTGGTTTTATATCTCTTTAGGTCACTATGTTTTGTTTTTTCAGCTGACGACATATTTCATCCACTAACTAAAGTAGTAAAATTAGCAAAAAATTAATAATTTTTGATTATTTTCCAACAATATTGAAGAAATTAAAAATTATGAAAATTATCAATGAATGAAGATAATCACAATCATCAAATTCCGAAAGATCATCCCAGATACCAGAGTTTAACTTATAGACATAAAATTATTGAAGGAATGAAAAATTTAGTAGTTGCTGAAGCGGGTTTAATAGCACACGGGAGAGGAGAATGTTTTGATTATATCCTCGGTGAAAAAACAAATAAGTATGCTCTTATGGCAACTAAAGTCGCTGTAGCATCATTACTCTTAGCTGAACACCCAATAATAAGTGTTAATGGAAATGTGGCTGCATTAATCCCAATGGAGTTGGTAGAATTATCAAATCTCCTAGACATACCCCTTGAAATAAATCTTTTTTACCGGAAAGAAGGACGAATTGAGGCTATAACGGACATATTAATGAGAGCAGGAGCGAAAAATCTGTTGGGAGTTGATGAGTCAAAAATGGTGCAAATTAAAGAGTTAAGTAGTAATCGAAGATTAGTTGATCCGGAAGGAATCTATAAAGCTGACTTAGTTATGGTTCCTCTGGAAGATGGCGACAGAACCGAAGCTCTGGTTAAAGAAGGTAAAAAAGTTATCGCTATCGATCTTAATCCTATCAGTAGAACATCTTTATGGGCAGATATAACGATTGTTGATAACGTAATTAGAACTATACCCAAAATGATAGAAATCGCAAAAAAATTTAAAAATGAATCAAGAGATTATCTTATATCTTCTAAATATTAAAAAATAATTTTTAATTTAATCATACATAAAAGAATATAAATTACATGCTCTATATGTTATGTAATAATTTACATTACATTATGAAATAAAATCATGGGTACTGATAAAAAAACGCAAGATGACTTCCATAGTCTTGCAGAAGATAGATTAGAATTCGGTCTCAAAAAATGTTCTATCAATGATCTCGAGGGGGTCATAGAAGTTAATGAGAAGGAATTACCAGAAGACTATCCTTATTTTTTCTACAAAAGTATCTTAGATAATTACCAAGATTCATTTTTAATTGCCTATGACATAAATGAGCCCGATAATATAATGGGATATATAATGTGGCGATTGGAAAGAACTCCTTCTGTTAATAGTTTGAAATTAGTGAATAAGGGTCATCTTGTATCTATTGCTGTATTAACACAATATAGACGAATGGGAATCGCATCAGCACTCCTTAGGGAAAGCATGCCAGAAATTAAAAAATATGGAATTAGCGAGTACGTGTTAGAAGTACGTGTTTCTAATTATCCCGCAATAAACCTCTATAAGAAGTTCGAATATAAAATAAAAAGTATCAAACGAAAATATTATAGAGACGGAGAAAATGCCTATTTTATGGTTAAAAAAGTAAAAACTAGAGATTAAGATTGTTAAGAGCATTTTTAATAAATTTGCTTTTAATGAGAATTCTCTTTTTTGTCTCTTTTCTGTTTCCAATTAAATAACTGATTAACTCTCTTTATGAATCAGAGTATGATTGTTCTATACCTTTAATTAAGGATGTCAACGTTTGGTTAATGGGTACTGCAATTCCGAGATCTCGGGCATAATCTACAATCTTTCCATTTATAAAATCAATTTCTGTCTTTTTTTCCCTTAAAATGTCTTGTAACATGGAATTTTGATTTCTATATGTTTTTCGGGCTACATCATACATCAATTCAATATAGTCAGAATTAGGACGATTAAGCATAATCCTCTTAGCTTTAGCAACTTTAATTGCCTCTTCCACTGCGTCTTTCATTAAAGCTTTTAGACTTCCATCTTCTAATAATTGACCATTTCTCAGTCGTGTAATTCCTGCAAACGGGTTAATTCCAACATTTACAAATACTTTTTCCCAACATTCCTTTAAGATATCATTAACTATATGACATTCTAACCCCACTGAATTGAAAAATTTACTCAATAATTGTAAAGATTTCTCTCTCCATTCTTTTTCTTTATCTTTTTGGATGGAATTTACCGGGAAAGGGCATCCAATTTTTATAAATCCTACTCCAGTGTGAACTACATAGCCAGGGACCTTTAATAAGGCACCCAAAGTAGTAATAACTCTGACTATTTTTTCTCTTTCAGAGTGTTTTTCAACGATTTCTTCATTCCCTATTCCATTTTGCAAAATGACAATACTTCTACACTTAGAAACTAAGTCACTGTATTCCTTGAGGGCTTTTTCACTGTCATAAACCTTAGTGGTTATAAAAAGAAAATCAAATCGATATGACTTAGTATAGTCTTTTTGAAACTCTTCCAAGGAACTATACGCTTTGATATTTTGAAGTACGATATTTGAATTTGGTTTTTCTAAAGTTAAACCCTTTTCTCTAATTGCTCGAACATGGGGCTCCCTCGAAAATAAAATCACTTCTATTTCATACTCTTGAGATTTTAATGACGCTAAATATCCACCGAATAAAGATCCAATCGAACCTGCTCCGATAAATCCTATCTTTATCTTCTTTATTTTGGCTTTTGGCATCAATATCAATACTTTCTTTTTTTGAGTTATATAATCGATTTTAATCTATATAATCTTAAATTCCTCAATTTTTAGGATAAAATCTAATCTTTTTTCTTATCAATGAATTTATCAAGGCTGGTCTGCCCCTTCGAATACGTACCTGACGCTTTTTTGACTTCTAAGATTTCAATCTCATGTGGTTCATTTCTGGGTTTAAGATTAATTTCTTCCATCATCATAAGCGCATCTTTCGCGGCATATCCAGAAAAGTGATTATTAAAATAAATTCCAACATTATTGGCGCTTTCAATTACGCTTTTGACATCATTAGCATACTTATGTATTTCTTCCTCACTAAAGAAGTAATCAAACCATATCTCCTTTCCAAAGCCATGAAATCTGATATAGGCAAATTCTGGATTTGTAACATCCATTCTGGGAGGGAGTTTCGGTTCAATAACAGCACAGTATGTTAGATGGTTGTTTTTTAAATAGGCGAAAGTTTCATCGTTCATCCAAGAATTATGCCGAAATTCCACCACTAAATCATAATTCCTTTCTGTATAGTCATCTGGCCAATTATCTATGAATTCTTTTAAATTTGAAAAATGATCTTCTTGATTGAAAAATGGTGGTAACTGAATTAAAAACGCCCATACTTTTTTACTATGAATTAAAGGTTCCATCGCATGTAAATATTTATCTAAATCCCTAAGACAATAATCCACGTCTAACAAGTGATCATGTGTGATTGTTTGGGGAATTTTTGCTGAAAAAACAAAATCCTTTGGAGTCTTTTTGACCCAACTATTCACAACCCATCTAGAAGGAATGTTATAAAATGTTGTGTTAATTTCATTCGTGTGAAAGATTTTTGTATAATATGTTAGATAATCCTGTTTCTTTAAACCTTTCGGATAAAACGGGCCAACCCACTCCCACATATAGATATATAATGAATAGAAACTTAATGAGTAGAAACTCTGTGTTCATTTTTGATTTAATTTATGATTATAATATAGGTTTTCTTGTATTTCTTTTCTAATTTTTTTAATGTATGGATACAATGAAAAATGTAATCTATTTCATGATAAAAATGAATTCAAATACAAATAAATCTTATTTTTTTATTTAGTTTATTGTTATTTAATTCCATTTCTCATTTTTATCTATATTCAAGATTATTCAGTTAAAGGTTGTGTTTATTTATATAACCAATATGAATCATGGCTCCTTCTGAATTTTAGTTAATTACTTACATTTAATCTATACAATGGTATTTTTGATCATGTTAGATATGAAAAGAGAATCAAATCTCAAATGAAATTGATTTTCACAATCGATATATTAATATTCCTTTTTTTCTCTTTTCCATATAACTTCCAATATTATATAGATTCCTTTAAAAAAACGAATTTATTACGATTCTAACATTTAATTTATTCAAGGAAATTTAAGCAAAATTTATTAAACATAAAATAAAATCGATGAGTCTTCTTCGAAAAATATTATACTTTAAATACAAACTGTTTTACAAAATTAAAAAATTATCGTAGAAAATCATCGCAAGTTATTGAAGGGTTCAATACCTCATCCTCTTGGATGATGTATCTTCTATAACTGGCACTGGCTCCATGGAAGTACTCTGTCCAAGAAATGTCCGCAGGCTTCGCGGTACTGACCGATTACAGGAAATGGATGCTTAAACCAACCATACGACGTTACCAACGAAACTAACTTATCCTTGGTAAGGTTTAAGGTTCCGTGCCAAGTATGAATGATCATACTCATAAGAACAACTCCCCAACAGAATAATAAGTCTTCATTTTGTCTCAAATCGTCAAAATTATATGAAGTAACCTTATTTTACCGAATACCCAAACACCTATGCAATATCATATTACGAGTTATCTGAACCTTCCTCGAGTAGACGCCAATACGCCTTCGCTATTTGGTGGATATCTTGGCTTGGAATCCGATGAAGAGCGTGACAAGCTGCGATAAGCTCGGGTTAGTCGCATGTAGACGTAGACCCCGAGATTCTTCAATAGGACATCCGCTTGCGGCTCAATAATCCGCAAGATTCCCTTTAGGGAAAGGGAACCCTGAGAAGTAAAACATTTTAGTATCAGGAGGAAAAGAAAACAATAGTGATTCCGTGAGTAACGGCGAGCGAAAGCGGAAAAGATCAAACCGAATCCCCAGAGTAATCTGGTGGAAATGTGGTGTATGGGCCTTATACGACCTCCCCAAAGAAGGTGAATATCTCTGGAATGCTAAGCCAAAGAGCGTGATAGCCGCGTAACCAAAATTTGGAACAGGTTGCTGTAAGTGTCCCCGAGTAGTGCGGGATTGTTTTCTCGTATGAACATACCAGATACACGCTGGTAAATCTAAATAATATCCAAGACCGATAGCGCAATAGTAGCGTGAGCTAAAGATGAAAAGAAACCCGGAAGGGCCGTGAAAAGCGCTTGAAACCAAATAGTTTGTTAGGGATGCAGCCCGGAAGGACCGATTCTAGCAGAATGTGTTCCGGTGACGGAATAACATACGTTAGAGGACTAGGGTTGCATCATCAGTCTGGAATCATTGGCCAGGGAGTTTGTAGTAAGGGCGAGCTTAAGTGGATCACCCACGTAGGCGTAGGGAAACCAATATTCCTGCAGCCTAATTATCACATTAGAATTACCTTTCCGTTACGGTGCGGTTCTGCCAATCCACAACGGTCTGGACGTTCTCCTAAGGAATTAGGTCAGAGGAACGGTCTCCAAAGGGCCTAAAGTCCTTGTTGCAAGACCCGAAGCCGGTCGATCTATTCCTGGGTAAGACGAAGTCGTTCGAAAGGACGATGGAGGTCTGCACCAGTGCTGACGTGCAATTCGCTTGGATGACCTGGGAATAGGAGCAAAAGGCTAATCTAGATCGGTAATAGCTGGTTCCTCCCGAAGTTGGTATCAGCCAAGTCTCGGACGAGGTAGCCGGTGATGTAGAGCACTAACTGCGAATCTCGGAGGAGAGATCCTTCAATTCGCTCTTAAACTCCGAAATTGCCGGCACTGTAGACTCCGGGGAACGGGTTGGTGGGCGTAAAGTCCATCGCCGAGAAGGGAACAACCTAGACTTGGGTTAAGGTCCCAAAGTGCAGGTTAAGTGTTAAACTAAAGGGCGTTATATTTCTAAAACAGCAAAAGGATAGGTATGGAAGTAGCCACTCCCTAACGAGTGTGTAACAACTCATTTGCCGAGAAATATAGCCCCGAAAATGGACGGGGCTCAAATCTGCCACCGAGACCCAAGGGCACGG
>JARRLT010000208.1:0-3959 GCA_037386725.1 Promethearchaeota archaeon | reverse complement strand
ACCGGCGGCTGGCACGATGCCGGCGACTATATCAAATTTCTGAATACCTGTAGTGGTTGCGCAAGATGATGAATATATAATTTTTAGCAAATTAAAGTTAAATATATAAGCTGAATATCATATGGAGCCGCCGGGAAATAAGGATGAAATCCTTGAGCAGTTTAAGCAAGGGCCTTGTATTCTTGAAAATGCTTTATCCGGGTTGAGCGACTTTGAGTTAGATTATGCTCCATCAAAGGGCGGCTGGACTATACGGCAGATCGTTCATCATATTGCTGATGGAGATGATTTATGGAAAACCGCTATCAAGATCGCATTAGGTAATGAACAAGCTGAATTTACTCTCAAGTGGTACTTAGCGTTCCCGCAGACGGAGTGGGCTAAACGGTGGAATTATGAAAACCGATCAATTGATGAATCCTTAATCCTGCTAAAAGCTAATAGAAATCATATATTACATACCAATCATCTTCAAAACCTAATTCTTGAGGAGTAATAAAAGTTTCTTTTACTCTTTTAGGCCATATATTGGTTACTAAAACATAATGCCATGTCTGATCACTTTTCTTTGTGTAGGTATCAGAAATATAGTATTTTCGGTGTATTTTAAACATTAGATCGTTAACTGTTAGAGCACGATCTGGTTTCAACAATAAACCATCTTTTCTACAAGTTTTACTTAGTAATGGCCAATTAACATTCTCTTTTTTATCACCAGGACAAACTAGACCAGCCCCAAGAATTTGAATTAAACATTTTAATTCTGGAAACCTTTCTCCAAATGGTCGAAACATGACATCTTCCATTGACCTACTTCTAAATACATCTGGATGTGAATTGATCCCTATAGTATTAAATAGTATATTTGTTTGGGTTAAATCTATATATATATAGGTTAACGGCCATCGATGATTATAATCACCAGAGCAACGTGAAATATTAATATTTTCATGTTTCAAAGTATATAAAAGCATTCCAGGAGTTTCCATACAATAAAATATATCTACCTCATTATTTTTTGCGGCTAAAGCCATATTACTCAACCATAGTTCTTTTGCATCATAAATGTTTCTCATATATGGTATACTATCAACTTGATTCTTCATCCAATCTTGTTGATAAACTTCGATTCCACTTTCTTTTGCGTGATTCATTAACCAGTTCCAAAAAGGTTGTTTTAAGGGTATGGCATGATTTTTATATTTCACAAATTCAAATTGCTCTGTGTATGGAGATCTCGAATCCCAGCGACGACTATGAGCTGTAATAGGCTTATTAAATCTCTCTTTATAAAAAGTTTTTAAATCTGTGCTAAATTTATCTGGATCTGCTTCCCAACGGATAATATTCCCATAAAATCCACCTCCCAATAGCCGAACTATAGGTCGAAATATCGTTGTAAAAATTTTATTTGTATATTTCTGATACCACCAAGAATCAAAATTGTAATATTTAATAGGGATATCATGTTTTTCAAAATAGTTTTTGATTCCAACAAGAGTCTCTTCATAATTCAATCCTTTTTCTGTTTTATAGTAATAATAAGCTCCATTATCTGTCCAGTAACCTAAATAAGAAGTGCAAATATTAGCGTATAACGATTTCGTTGAGACATCATTATATTGAAGTAATATGTCTCCAAGTCCTTGCATTGACTTATTTATTCCCTTCCCAAAATAAAGAACAAATTTTTGGGTGAAATCAATCGGTAAACTTTGAATTTCTCCTTGTATTCCACAGCTAATTCTCCCATTTTTATCTTCAGAAATTATAGTATTTAAAAAACCATCTAAAGGAGAAACAATAAAACAATTAAGCTCATTATCATAAAAGAGTACGGGAGCTGATGTTGCTTTTATCTTCCTGGATGGAGGACAAAAAATTGCGTGACGGAAAGTAAAAATTTTTTTATTTGGGCTTTTATTGATAAATGAAGGAAAAGAAGTAATTAACTTATTGAAATCTCCTCTGAAAGTATGTTTTAGCCCTTTTGGTAATCTTAATTCAAACACAATGAAATTTTTATTAAGATATTCTTTGAAAATTAGTTCTAAGGGAATCATTTCAGAACTGAATTCAAAGTAAAATATAAATTGATTAAATTTTCCCAATTTATCTTCTGATTTTGCTTCCTTGTATTTTTTTAATTTTAATGGTCCAACTTTTTTTGTAAGTGTTTCTTCATTAGAATATTGTATTGAATGAGTATATACCTTTACTAATCCTGCAATTAATTTTCTTTTATCACCAAAAGTAACTTCAAAAATTCCCGAATCCTTATTAATTTCGATTGTTGGAGTGTGAGATTGAAGAGAAGCAATTTTTCCCTCTTTCTTTTGTTTAAAATCATTAGCTTTGTAAACATAAGTTGCATTAAATAATGGAGATACAAATTTTCTAAAAATCCAAGGTAAAAGTAAATAAACAGCTGAAAAGAAAACTGCTAGTCCCAATGAAATCCCTATAATAAAATAAAGGATAGTTAAAGCTAAACTCATAATAATATACAATTATATTGAGAAAGATTAAAAAATTTTGAGAAAATTCACCAAGATGAAATTAAGATTTTATTTGAAAATTTAATTCTTCTTTGAAAACTGAATAATCATTTTCACTAAACAGATAAAAGATTACTTTCCTTATACTTGTTTCTCGCTTTAGATATTCCTTTACAGATGAAATCATAATTTTTGCACATCTTTTAATTGGATATCCGAATATACCAGTAGAAATTGCTGGAAATGCTAACGATTTTAAATTTTCTTCATCCATAATTTTCAAGGTATTCAGTATGGCATTTCTTAATTTTTTATCCTCATTTCCTTCCCCCATTCTTGGACCTACAGCATGGATAACATATCTAGCTTTTAAGTTTCCTCCTGTAGTGATCACCGCCTCTCCTACAGAAATAGGCGCTTTTTGATCACATTCCTTTTGTATTTCAGGCCCTCCTTTTCGTCTAATTGCTCCAGCAACTCCCCCTCCCATTTTTAAGTGAGCATTTGCAGCATTTACGATAACATCTGTTTCCGCTTCAGTTATGTCTCCCTTTTTTAAAATAAGAAAGGAATTATTAATTTTTACTTTCTCTTTCATAATATTGAATAAGAACGCGGTAAATTTAAAAATTAAAATTAAGAATCAAATATTAGAAAATAAAAACATTAAAGAAAGAGAAGAAAGAAATCGTTTTATTCAGGATTCTGCTCAGTTTGTGCTTTTGAAAAAATTTCATCTAATTTAGCCCGATCTTCATCACTCATTTTACTCATTGCTTCCATATTTTGCTTCATTAAATCCATCATTATATTCCTTGAGAGGATTTGATTTAAGACGGGTAAAGCTATTCTAATTCTAGTCAATTCATAGTTCATATTCTGAGTCGTATTTCTCATTTCCTTTAATTCTTCTTTAGTCATTCCTTCTTCCCCGATACCTGGACAATCTACATCAATTATGCTATAATGCGTTCCATCATATTCTAATGGGTAAGTTCGACAGCTTAAAGGACGATTTTCATATACTAAGCATTTCTTTTGTTCCTCATTATAGAGAGGACATTTTTCATCAAGTAAGTCTTCAATTGGTGTTTCTTTTAAGGCATCTTCAGGCTTAGATTCCTCTGTTTTCTTTGATGATGCCAAAGGTTTTAATATAAGATCCATCCCTCCATCTGGTTTACTATAAACTTCAAAATATGGCATAAAATTAGCTATGACTCCATTTTTAGCCCATAATTCCAAATCCCAGAATGTTATTGGAATCGGACCTCGAGTTAAACAACATTCATCACATTTTGTACATTTAAAAGTAAACTTAGTCTTTGGTTCTTTCTTATCTTGTTGTTCAACTTTTTTGTCTTCAACCTTCTCCTCTGTTTTCTCTTCTATTTTTTCTTCTTCTGACATATAAAATCTCTCCTTTCTATGTTAATGAGAATTTCACTCTTTAAAATATCT
>JARRLT010000207.1:0-9959 GCA_037386725.1 Promethearchaeota archaeon | reverse complement strand
TTTTTTTGAGAGGTTGATCTCTCAAAAACCAAATTCATGGCGTTTAGCTATAATGATAGGTTTATTGTTAACTCAAACAATCGGATTATGGCTTGTTTTTTATTACACAGTAAATAGCATAAATACGGATATGGCTTGGTTAATAGCAGATATTGGTTACTGGACCCCTGCCTTACTTGTATATTTAGGTATGGGGGTTCCCATCTTCTTTAAAACATATCTGTATACAAAAGAAATAAGACCTTTAATTTTAAGTATTGCTCTTCTCTTTGTAGGTATTGGATTCATCTTTTCTTTTCTTAATGATCTTCCTTTCATCTTTGGAGTATTTAATATTGACATTCCATCCTCACAAGTCATTATGAATGTCTCAGAAATTGCAAATATATTTCCATTAATTGGAATAATTCTTTTTATGCTCCCATATTTAATAAATATCGATTACCTTTATCGTCTTCCCAATGATACATATATCCTTATGGTATTACGGAAAGATGGCACACCAGTACACACAGTAAAATTTAAAACAAGGAACAAAGTAAAAATCCCCGAATTTTTATTATCTGGGATGATTTCTGCAATCAATGGTGTATTCAAGGAGTTATTTAAGAAAGAGGCTTCAATTCGAACAATATCCAGTGAAGGAATTCATATTCTTTTGGAACCAAAAGGAGAGATTTTAGCTTTGATAATAACGGATAACATTTCATACTTTTTACGTCAAGGGTTGAAGCGTTATGTAAGAATATTTGGAAAAGAATTCTCAAAACAACTTGAACAAGGAGAAAGTAATATTCTTGCCTATGATAGAGCAATAAATCTTTTGAAATCTATTTTTCCATTTTTTATTGTGAAACGAGAGGAGAAACATTAAATATGAATGAACGAGGAGAAAAACAATTTTCTCATTTACCGAAGTTTGCCGCAAAATTATATGATAAACTAATGAAAAATAAGCCCATAGAATTACAAATTTCTGAAATTGCTAATGATATTATTTCCAATTGTAATAGTGGATCAATTTTAGATGTAGGAACAGGACATGGTAGATTGTTAAAAAAATTACATGAGTTGGCACCTAATCTTGAATTATATGGATTAGATATTTCTCATGCTATGATTAAACTTGCTAAGAATAATCTGAAATCATACAATATTGATTTACAGGTGAGTAATATTCTTAAAACACCTTATAATGATGAAAATTTTGATATAGTGACGTGTACTGGTAGTTTTTACTTATGGAATAAACCTATCGAGTCTGTTAATGAAATATTTCGTATTTTAAAGCCAGAAAATTAGTATCTCGATTTCTTAAAAAGCAATTAAAAATGACATATACCTTGAAGGAAATCGAGGAAATTCTTATAAAGTCTCGTTTCGCTTCCAAATTTAATCTTTTAAAAATGAAAATCTCAAATTTGCCTATTTGGGTAAGAATAGAGTTAATAAAATAACGATTTTGTTGAAATCAAAAAATTTCCAACGATATAATTCAATATTCGAGGTTTTTTACTATTAATAAAAACGTAAGATGCAATAATTAAAAACTTCAAATTTAATTGAAATTATATTTGGGAAAAAAACTATAAAAAGTAACTATATTTGATTATTATAGTAAATTTATAATCTGAATCATTAAAAAAGGAAATTAAGAAGAAAAATGGATATTATAATTTTAGCGGTAACAATATTCTTTATGATTATTTTCTTAGTCATTATCATCTTTTTATTCAGATTTATTCTTCCATTACATTGGGAAAAACGGAAAAGAAGAAAAAAGGAAAAAAGAATTGAAGAAATCGGTGATAAGTATAATTATGAAAACGGAATAGAGGAAGGTATTAAATTAACTAAAAAATTCAAAGCAAATCGATACGAGAATAATAAATTTATTGAAGAGTATGAGGAAATAGGAGAAAAGAAAGAAGAATTAAGTAATAAAGCAAAACCCTCAGGAAAAGAAATTACAGAAGAAAAATCTATTTTTAAAAATCAAGTGGATTTAGATATTAATTTTAATCTTGAAGAAATCAAAGATGATGAATCTGATTTAGAGGTTCAAATTCCAGAAAAGATTCTTGAATATCATGAAAAATATTCAATGATTAACGGAGGATTTGTTCAATATGAGAAAATTGAAAAATATATTGAGAATGAAATAGGTTTTGTTCCAGAAGTGCTATTAAAAGATTTCTTGAAACAATTAGAAGTTCTCAAAATGATACAAAAAATTTTCGAATTCGGAGATACCACCTATTATAGTTTTAAAGAAATAAATCTGGAATTAGATGAAAAAGATTTCATTACTTTTATTAAAAGTAAACAACCCCTTCATAAAGATCAAATCGTAGAACAGATAGATTGGGATGAAGAAAAAGTTTTACGAATTATGAAAAAACTTCAACAGAAAGGAATTTTAAGGATTGAAAATAATAAAATTGAAATTCCTGGCGTAATTCAAGAATAAAGTTAGATTTTTATTGGTTTTAATTTTTATACAAGGGTTTAATTAATTACATATAATTATCTTGAACAAAATCTTGTACATGTTCAATTTCTTCTTGATAAATATTTTTATTGGCAAAAATGTAAAATCTTACTTCCATTCCTGTGCCGCTAGGTCTAAAATACACTGTAGAATCCTCACTCTTTAACTGGAAAATCTCAATTTCATTATTATTATCTGATAATGCCTTTACATTATATTTTTTTCCAGCAATTTCAATTTGTTTTCCATCATTTTCAAGAAAACTTTCCATTAACTTTACTTTCTGTTTATCCGTGGCTGGAATTGTTTGATTTATTCCTTTGAGGGACCAATCAATTTCTTCTGTGATATTAAAGCCCCTACACAGTAATTCTGTTATTATTACGAGCGCTGGAACGGGATATTTATCCGCAATGATAGGGAATTCTGCTTTGAATGTATATATATCATTATTATCTTTTGAAACATGGAGGATATTTAATGTATGACCACCAGATTCTTCCCACATCACTAATAAAAAGCGTTCTTCTTTTAGGTTATTCTCTTCCATTAAATCTATAACATATTCTCTCAATGGATGTGGATTATCGATTTTAATCAATGAATTATTTTTCTCGAAACTGGTTTGATCTCCTCTTAAATCACTCGGAATAGTTCTAATATTAATTACTTTTTTATTAAATTCCTTTGCCAGAATATTATGCATCGCAGAATATAGTTCATTTGGAATAAAAAGATTATATTTTCCATTTAATTTTACATATAAAGCGATTCTATCCCGATCTGCATCAAGTAAAAGCGCAATATCGCTACCAACTTCTTCCATAACTTTTTGGAGCTTATCTTCCTTTAATGATCTAATCGGATTTGGTGGATTTAACTCTTCTTGAATTACGGTTACATCAGCACCAAGTGTTTTGAAAAGGTTCACAATTCCTCGTGCTTTTCCTAAGTATGGCCAGATAATGATTTTTTTATCTTTTAATGCTTTGATTTCAATGACTTTTGATAATAAATTAATAACATAATCATTATTAATTTGTTCTGCGTCTACTCTAAGCGGTCTAAAATCAGATTTTAAGTAAATTTCCTTATAATTAAGAGCTCTTGCTGAAATTTCTTTGAATAAATCTCCAGACATAGGGATTGGATAGTCAATATAGAATTTTATACCATTCCAGGAAAGATCATTGTGAGATGCGGTTAAAATAATTACTAAATTAATATCCTCTAATAGCTTTACTGATGCTGCTCCATATGGAGATGAGAGTTTAGATTGATTTTCAGCATCATTTTGATAATAAATATTAAATTTATTATAAGCAAATATTTGGGAACAATATTTCAATAAAGGTCCTTTACTTGGTCTATTGTCAGTTACAATTAATATATTCAAATTTTTCCCATTTTTCATTTCTATGTATTGTTCACAAACCGCTCTAAAGAATCTTAGATAAAGATAAAGTTTTCTTTTTTCCAAAATATACTTTTTTTCATTTTCTGTATTATAAATTTGCATCCTTAGCCCGGATGTTGGTGCGATCAACGGATCGAGGATATCTTTTTCTTCCTCTGTTAATTCAGGCAATTTTAAGATGTTTGTTTTATTATCTTTATCTTCAAAATCAAGATCTTCTATTTGAAATTCTATATCAATCATTTTCATTTATAAAATTTAGTCTAATTATTAGAACTATATTAAGGAAAGTTTTAATGTTTTTTGATTTCAAATTAAACGTTAGGAAAAACAGTAGTATTGCTCTTAATGGTATCAAACTTAGAAATCTTCATACCTCCTTAAAAACTAGAATATTTAGAATAAATAGATCAATTTAAAATTTGAATTATTAATTATTGGCAACTTCAAAAAAATCAAGATAATACTTATTTTTATTTATATCTACTTTTTACTCAAGATTAGAAAACGCATTATTCAAAATCGCATGAATTTTTTCTCTATAATTTTGATTTATAGCTATCATTCACAATAGTATCTTGATAATATTTATCCAATAATTCATGAATTATTTCTTTTGTGGATGTTAGATTTTCAAAAGTAGAATCGGTTACTAATAGAGCAATATCTGTTCCATCTAATAGACTTTTCCAAAGGGAACGAAAATTTTCTTGACCAGCAAAATCCCAAAATGTCACGTTCCGATTAGTTTGTAATCTATCACCATCATACGAAGTTATATCAGCGGTAATTGTAGGCACGTATTCAAGGTTTATATTTTTGCCACATATTAAATGAAGTAATGTTGTTTTACCAACGCCCCCAAAACCTATAATTGATACCTTGATCGAACCTAAAATGATATTATCAAGTTCTTTTTCGAAACTTTTAAATAAAGAGCGATTTCCAGCCCAGCTTCCATCGTCTATAATATCACCATATTCCTCAATGAATTTTGTTTTAATACTATTTACTTTGGGACTTATTTGAGAATCTTCATCTTCTAAATCAGTACAAACTACTATGATAATATCATCGATTATTGTATAATAATATTTCAAAACATCGGTAACTGTACTCTTAATTTCTGATTGCGAAATTTCTTTCATAAATCCAGAAAATGCACTTAAAAATCCCGCAAGGAGATCTCTATCAACATCAGATTCCCCATAATTCCTAAAAAGCAAAGATTTTCCATCTTTGGTAAGAATATTAATGTATTGAATCATTTTTTTAACAAATTAATTAATTATACTTTTTCGTAAGGTTTAATGAAAGAATTTAAATTTATAAACTTGAATTTTAATTTTATATTATAATTATTAATTAAATTCATAAAATATTTTGTTTTTAAAAATTTGGAATCAACTTAAGTAAAGATTAAATTGTGAAGATATGAAATGGAAGATTCTGAAGATAAATCTGAAAACATAGCAAGTAAAACTGATCTTATTGAACTACAAAATAAAATAGACGATCTTTCTTCAATTATGGAAAAATTTGGCTTAGATTTAATTAGTAAACTTGGTCAAGTTACTTTTAATTTAAAGATTTTAACTGATAAAGTAGAGAAATTAAGTCAAGCGACCATAGACGTGAAAAGTTTAAGTCCACAATTTAGTAAAGTTTTAGAAAATCAAGAATATTTGGAATCAGAAATAGATTTACTCAAATCATTGATCCAAAAAATTAGTAAATTAAAGTCAAATAACTCCATCGAAGAATCTTCGATCGAAAAGACTCCAATTATAACCGGAAAAAAGATAAGTATTAATGAGGATTTGAAAGATTTAAAAATACTTATAGAAGAAGAAGAAAGTATTGCCCAAGTAATTGAAAAATTAAACGGGATCAAAGAAACTATTTTTGAATTTTCAGGTGGATCTCGGTTGTCTTATGATATTGCAAAAATTATTAAGCAATTGGAAAAAACTGAGAATCTTTCTGCTTCTTTAAAATCTAAAATATTAGAAAAAATTTCATATTGGAAAGAAAATCTATAAAAAAAGGCTTATTTTAAATTTCCAAGTTCCCATAATAAATATTAGGATGTAAATTTAAAAATCTAACGCATTATTTCTTCGTTTTCGCTTGAAAGACTATTTCTGCGATTTTTTTAAATACTTCTTTTACTTGTTCTCCAGTTTTTGCTGAAGTTTCAAAATAAGGAGCATTTAATTCTTCTGATAAATGCAAACCCATAGGGCGAATTATTTTCCTTTTATCTTTTAAATCAATTTTATTTCCAATAAGAATTCGTGGAATCCCTGATAACCCATACTTAACTGCTGTGTTAAACCAATTTTTTATATTTGAAAAAGAACTACTTCGCGTAATATCGAAAACAAGCATCATCCCATCTGCTCCATTAAAATAGGGCTTATGTAGCATGTAGAATTGGGGTTGTCCCGCGATATCCCATAACATAAGTACAATATCTCTGTCTTCACCTTCAAGATTTTCCAATGTAAGACTCTCCTTTACTATATTAACTCCTACTGTAGGAATATACTGGGTTTTGAATTGTTTTGATGAGAAATTATTAAGTAATGAGGTTTTCCCCACAGATGGATCACCGATTACTATAATCTTTGCTACATTTTCAGTCTTTCCTTGGAAAACTACCTTATCATTTTCACTCATGAGCAAAATCAATTTATTTAAATTCTTATAGGTAATATGTAAAACTCTTATAATTTATTATTTATCTATTTTTTTATTTAAATTTAAATTATTTTATCATTATCAATCAGAGATTTTTATTGTATTTCACTTAAAAAAGAAATAAGAATTATTAAATTTAATAATATTTAAAAAAAGTTCATTGCTAAAGCGAAAAATAATGCATTATGATAGTAAATATGCTAAAAGTTAGAAATTTTCATTTATCTTAGTCCTAATTTGAGAGTTCACAGCCACTTTAAATTAAAAATTTTTTAATCAGATGTGAATCAGAATTTCTTCAGGTAAATTATGGGTTTACAAGGTAACACTCTTTAAAATATAAATTATATCAAGCAGATAGACAAACTATTCTATAATTTATTATATGAAATTAAAAGAAATCAAGATAAAAGCAATGAAGAGAATATATTATTGAAAGTAAATTATTATGATTTAGTTTATTAAATAAAAACTTTCTATAAATTTATATATTAATTAGACCAAAATATTTTTATGACAAAAATTATTTCAGTTCCAATTAAATATTCTAAGTTAGGGGAGCTTATTCCCAATGATCAAGAAATTATTTATAGCTCACCGTTTAAGCTCTCTAAATTAATCACCCCTCAAAGGTCTATTCACTGGTTATCACATGTAATTTTAACAAATAAGAGTGTATATTACTTTGGGAGTAATGGAGTAGGTTATTATACAGATTGGGGGGGAGTAAGGAGGACTTTTAAAGATGGATTTCATATTGGGAGATTACATTTTAAAGTTTACTATGATAACTATTATGAAGACAAGAAGGATTTTAAAGCAAGGAAAAAAGAATTTCAACCATATATTCGTCCATTCTATTTACAACGCAAAAAAGAATATAGACGAGAAAAGTATGAAGCAGAACTAAAAAAGAAAGAAGAGAAGAAAAGGAGGAAATTAGAAAAAAAGCAGAGGAAAGAACAAAAGAAATTAGAGAAAAAGCAGAGGAAACAACAAATGTAATTTGAAATTTAAAGGAAACCATAAAAAACTAATAATAAATAATTTAAATGCTTTTTTAGAGGTTTTTAAGAAATGTTTAATCTACTTAGGTATAACTTTATTGAAATTATTTTATTTTTGTTAAATCATTTATTATAACTCCTTTTCTATGAATTTTTAAGTTTTCTGAAATTTTCTTTTCAATAATAAAAAACAGATAATCATAAGAGCCGTAATACCTTAAGATGTTATGCTTTTAATTAGATCTTATTAAGTGGGTTGATTTTTCTGCGAGATTTAAAAGATCTTTCAAAATTGCTTAAAAAAGTTAAAAATAAAAAGAAAAAGTATCAAAAGTTAATTCTTTTATCTCCATAGTGAAAGGATCAATCCAGAAATGAGAAACAAGATAAGATAGACGCCATATTCTATTAAGAATAACTTCCAGTTGGTTCTTCCAATAAAAGCGTCTTGATTTAACGATATTGGAAGTACAAACCCAGCATATAATAAAAGACTAACAAGAAGTCCTGAAAATATGTTAACATGAGGTATAAAATCCAAAATTAAGGCCAAGATCAGGTTTGTTACAAATGATGTAAAAACCATTAGAATTGTTTCTCTGATAGGAGAAAACTTGGCCTGGTGTGAGATTTTTAGTAGATAAAATATATTTTATAAATAGAGCAAACCAAAAAAATTCAAAATTTACTTTCTATTTCCTAAAGGAATAGTTTCAATAACTGAAAATTTTGAATTTTTTTGGTTTGCTCTATTTATAAAATATATTTTATCTACTAAAAATCTCACACCAGGCCAAGTTTTCTCCAATTTTTGAATTTGAGTTTGGATTTTATATGTAATAAACTGACCTACGCTTAAATGGGGTTGAAAACCTCCAAGAAACATGTTTACATTATTACATGTAGGAACTAATTTTAATATTTTAGCTTGTAGATCTTCTATAGGTTTTTGAGGTCCTGGAAGTAACCAAACGGTATATGTTTGATAATTGTGACGAAAGTATTTGAATTTATCCAATTTTATTTCGAATGGTTTGATATTAGAACAAGCTTGAGTGAAATCTTTTTTTAAATCATTATACTCATTCTTAGAATGAAATGGATATAATAAATTTATATGAGGCATCCATCTATCAACTTTTTTATCGTATTGTCTCCGAATTTTTTGTATTGGTTCCCATTTATTTTTTGGAGGTATAATGACAACCGCTGATGTATGTGTTTTCGTCATAATTACTTTAATCTAGAGAGATTAAAAGATTTTTATTTTAGGATATTTTATCTTATAATGAATTATGAAAATTAGACAGAGACACTTTATAAGAAAGGATGAACTTGAAGAAATCAAAGAAGATTTAAGAAACTCCTATGAAGATGATTTTATAGATAATATCTTCCCTAAAAAAAGTAAAGTAGAAGTCATTAAAACTGAAGAGGATGATACACTTTACGCAGTAAATAATAAATTAGCTTTGTGGAAATCAAAAGAAGGGTATATCCCAGTTCTAACTTTTCTATTAGCTAATCGAGTAGGGATGAAAACTATAGTGGTAGATATGGGTGCTGTTAAATTTGTGACTATTAATCAAGCAGATATAATGAGACCCGGAATTACAAAAATAGATCCTAACATTAAACAAGGAGATATCGTAAGGATTGCAGACGAAGAAAATAATAGGACTTTGGCAGTTGGTAAAGCCATGTTTGATGCTTCTGAAATGGAAAATAAGAAATCTGGAAAGGTTGTCAAAAATCTTCATACAATCCAAGACTCTGTTTGGGATTTTGCTAAAGAATTCTGATTTTACCCATTATTCAAATCATCAAAATTAAGACTTTATAAATATGACAAATGTAATTACTACTCTTTTTTCAGAATAGATGTAAGTTGAGATTGTTTTTCTTGAGAGAGATCTTCAAAATCTTTACTTGTTGATGCCATAGGAAGAGTACAATCATCATCAAAAAGAGATAATATAATTTGCATTGCTTCCTGAAAAAATTTATTATCTTTAGTTTTATAAAATATTTCAGTTATCTCTCGTATTTTATTACTTTTTAATAATTCTAACTTTAAAGAATCATCTTTTACACAAGAAAATTCCTCGATAAGATTTGTGTAAAATTCTGATTCATTAGAGATATTTGATTCAAACATACATTAAATATTAGATAGAATTGAACTATAATATAAAGTTACTTATTTTCTAATATTTGTATTGATTTATTAAAAGATTATTAAGGTAAAAAAACGAAAGAGTAAATTAATTATCTAAATACGATAATCAAGAAAACAAAACCAAAGAAAATTATAAAAAACAAAAGCGGAAAAACGAAAAAC
>JARRLT010000206.1:0-10016 GCA_037386725.1 Promethearchaeota archaeon | reverse complement strand
TTTTTATATATAAATCTTCCCATTAAGTTCCCATAATTTCCATAAAAGTTTTCTCAAGCCTTGATGCCGACAAAAATAAATCTTTAATAATAAAAATGAACAATATTAAGTTTTTTGTCATTAATATGAACATTATTTAATTGAAATAGTAATATTTATAAACTAGAATTTTAATGGTTTTAAAAATGTTCAGAAAATCTGCCTAATTATTTCAATTCTCATTAATTCATTATTAAAAATTAATTGCATGAGATATTTTTCTCTTGAATTCTGAATGTTTGATAACCTTTTTTTAAAATTTTATCAGATTTTTGGATGTATAAGTTCAAAATTATATTGACAAAAACCTTTAAATATCCGTTTTTCTAAATTGTAATACGGAATCCAATTAACAAAAAATAATCAAATTATTTTCAAAAAGAAATAGAATGGAAGTTTCAGAGCCAAATTATTTTACTCTAATAAAGTGGAAATTTCGAGGATTCAAGATTGAAGAAGCAAAAGAGTGGATTGAAGCAGGTTATGACTTAATGAAAGCAATTGAATACAAAAATAAAGGCATAAAACTTAGTGATATAGGAAAAAGGAAAATTTAATGATTAAAAATTAGTATTTAAAGATATTCAAGGGTAAACAAAATTTTGTGTTTAAAACTTTTTTTCGATTAATTCTAATATGCTTCGCTATTTCAATTTGAATTGCATTCACTTTTGGACTTTTAAGAAATTGATATGTAATATATCCACCAGAATAGCCTAGATTAAAATTAGTTACACCCATCCCATCATCAAGCAAAAATTCAGGACCCAAATTTTTGATTAGATGAGAATGACCCCAATAATGAGATGGTTCGGAATCAAATGGTCCATTATAAATATGTAAACTTTTTCCAAAAACAGTCCCTAAGATTAGATCTGGATATTCACTACTTGGTTTCGTAAAGCCGTGGAGATCTAGAAATAAACACCGATCATGTTCATATACACACTTTTTAGCGTAATTTTGAAGAATACTATGATAAAATTGAAATAATTTCTTTCCATTATTAATAGATGGTAAACTTTGAGAATAAGCCGAATCTGAATATGGAGGTCTATTTAGATCCATTTTACTTCTATGGATTTTGCTAAGGATAGATTTAATATGGACATTATTCGATTGAAGCATTTGGATAATTTTTTTGGCAATAGGAAAAGTGTTGGTATCAGAAATACTCGCACCATTCGGTTTATCATCTAGAATGCTTGGTTTTTTATAACCCCCATGAGGACAAGATAGAATTACAGGACTTGGTCCTTTTCCTATTTCGAAATATTTTTTAAAATCCATAAAAGCATCATTTCAATGAGAATCAAGTTTTAAAAATTATTCTCGCTAAAAAAATTTAATAATTAAACCTATAAGTAATGACACAGTGCTATTTATATAGGTAATTAAATGGTTGACCTCATTGAAAGATAAATCCATTTTAACATAAGGTGTAATGCATGTTATTTATTGCATTATTACTTTTTTTGAATAGGCTTTTCATGTAATTTTGCTTTTTGTTTCTTTCTATAATATGATAAGCCAGATATTCCAACTATAAAAATAGACCATGATAACGCAAAATAGGTAATCTTACCCGTATAGATAAAATTGAGAACATCAATAAAACTTAAGAAAGAAATGAATAAGATTGACATGGATACCAAAACAATTAAGCGATCTAATTTTAAAGGAAAACGTTTTATTAATTTAAGTACATGAAATTTATTTTGATTAACAAATCCAAAGATTATCGATACGATTATAGAAATCCATCCTGTAACTTGGAGATATATAAATGTTTCTGGTAATATAATTGACCATATGAAAAGGGAAATAATTGTTACAACAGTTCCGATAAACAATAAAACTAAAACAGCATCCGATATTTTAGTCATCAATTTACCAAATCTGATTTTTAAACTAATTAATTAAATCTAACTTTTATTGAAACGGGAAAAATTATCATTCACTTAATATTTTCCTAATTAAAGAATTAGAGATTAAATTAAATAGTTTACCAATTGATATTTCTAATAGTCCATTAAATTTTTTCTTCAAGAATTCTTTGATTGATTTTTAAATTTTATTCCTTGTCTTAGATAGTATACAATTAAGGTTCCTCCAAATACAATAACTAACCATGCTACAGAGAAAAACGTAAAATGGCCTATATAGATATAGTTGAGGATATCAAAGAATAGCATAGAAGAAAAAAATATTCCTGATCCACATATTAGTATAATTAAATGATCTAATTTTAAAGGAAAACCACTTTTCAATTTAATTACATGGTATTCATTTCTTGTAATAAGTCCAAGAACTATGGATATAGCAAAAAAGATCCATCCAGAAATTTGGAGATATACAAATACTATTGGTAAAATAATTGACACTATGAAAAATGACAGTATTACAATTATAGTTCCAATAATTAGTAAGCCTAACGCAGTATCTGATAATTTTGTCATCATTGTATCAAATGTTACTCTTATATTTAAATGTAATTATCTTTTCCGATCAAATAATTTAAAAAGACATAGAAATGCAAAATTTAAGAATACATAAAATTTCTGAAAAAATAAATCATCAGATTGATGATTTATTCATTTAAACTTTATATATGATTCTTGTTGAAGTTATCAATAAATAAAAAGCTATATTTTTTAAGAGCAAAATTATTATTATAGTAGATATTTTTAAAATTAAAAACAAAAATAGTTAGGGATTTGCCGTGGAAATTGATGATTTAATTTTGTTTCTAAAGAAAAAAGGTTTTCGTGACACACTTGAAGTCTTAACCAATTATAAAGACTATAAAATAGATAAACACACTTTCTATAATGAATTGAATAAATTTAGTTACTACAATTCATTTTTTAGAGTCAAAGAAGATCTTATTGATAAAGGGCTGATTGAAATCGTTAAAAACGATAATGGAAAGATTATTAAATTAACTGACAAGGGAAAGGAAGTTTATAATAGGTTAGTAGAAATTAACGAGTTAATCCATAATCACGAACATGAAATACAAGTATAATTTTTTATTTCTATATTCTACTTTTATTATTTAAAAGAGAAAATATTTTGTTTTATCAATTGCTATCATTGCTATGATTCTCGAAAGAATAACAGTAGGTGCTTTAGGGACTAATTGTTATATTTTTGGATCTAAAGAACAAGATACAGTTATTATTGATCCTGGAGCTCAAGCTAATAAAATCATTGACGTTGTGGAAGAATTTAGTGGAAATCCCAAAGCAATTTTACTTACTCACGGTCATTTTGATCATTCTAGCAAAGTTGGAAAACTAAAACGACATTTTAACATTCCATTAATGTATAGTAAAAAAGAATACGATTCTGGGATATTTACTCTTAAAAAAGCGGATAAATGGTTAAAAGATGGAGATATAATCCAAGTGGGAAATTTTACACTTAAAGTTTTAGAAACTCCTGGACATTCTCCGGGTTCACTCTGTTTTTATTCGAAAGATGTTGAAGGTTATAACGGAAATGATGTTGGGGGTGTGATCTTTACTGGAGATCTCTTATTTAGAAGAAGTGTAGGAAGAACAGATATAAATGGTGGATCTCAAAATCAACTATTTACAAGCATTAAAAAGAAATTAATGGAAAATCCGGAAATTACCGATAATTTTGCGGTTTTTCCTGGCCATATGGACCCTACAACTATCGGACAAGAACGAAAACTAAACATGTTTCGAAATTATTTTTCTTAAATAATCATTTTGAGGGCTTTTAAGAATATAATTTTTGACTTTTTCTACTTTCCATTTATATTTCTTATATTATATCATGTAAACTAGGTTTGAAGGTTAGAAAAGAATTTTTCTTCTTAATTTTTCTCTAATCATATTGATATTGAAACTATTAAACTTCTAAGAAAGATATTTAAGTATAGGCTTTTATTTTGTTAATTATAAATAAGATAATTATTTTTAATATAATATCATAAATAACAAAATTATTTTAAGTACAAGGTAAACTAATTTGATCGACGTAAACGAAGTTAAAGCTATTATCAGAAGATTCGAGGGCAAAGAGGGCGTACGGGGCGTTATAATATGTGATAACACTGGTCTTCCTATAAAGAGTAACTTAGATATAGATATGACAGAGGAAGTTTCCGCTTATATAACCTCGCTTATAGGTAAAGGAAAGCAAGTAGTCGACGCATTGAAGGAAGGCGAACTTAATTTCATAAGGCTGGAGACAAAAAAGGGAGAGATAATGATCGCTCTCGAAAGTAACTTAATTTTAATTATCCTTAAGTAGATTCAATAATTTTTTTCTCTTACTTTTTATATTCTTTTCAAGCTTAATTTTCATATATTATTTTGGACGATATATTCTTTTGGAACCGAAGGAAATTGAAAAATTTATTGGAGGCGATATTTCTCTATATAATATTTATTATTATGATTTAAAAGTTTCTAATGAATTATTCTATAAATTAAAATCTATTGTTTCTAAAAATTTTCTATTAAATCTAAATGGATAAAAAAGGTGAAGTATACATAATAATTTATTTTTTAACTGGAGTTCCGCATTTCATACAAAACTTCTGATTCATATTTAATATAGATCCACAATTGGAGCAATATCTTACGTTCTTTTTTAGATTAGAATTAGAATTAAGGAATTTAGTATTATTATACAATTCATTTTGATTTTCTTCAATAATTGTTTCATTTAAGGTTTTCATAATCCAATCATTAAGGGGTATCCATGTGGAAGATTGGAAAGACTTTACAAATATTTGGGTTGCACTGTTAGCTACATAATGTCCAGGATAAATTTTAATACGCTTTAGTCCTTTCGATATCGCTATAATAACTATAATAAGGACAATAACTCCAATTATAGGTCCAATTACTAAACCAAATTGAAAATTTTTAAGATCAGATTGTGTACCGAAAAATTGTATTGAATAACCTATTGGGGTTATTAGTAAAATTCCAATTATCATAATCATACAAAGGTTAAAACAATTCTTGAAACGAGCATAACTATTCCATGTTAAAAAGTCCGATCGGCATTTAGGACAGACTGGTAATTTTATATACTTATAAGTGTGTACCCAACTCATATTATGAGGGCCTCCAACTAAATCCCTTCGTAGTAATGATCTAAAATTATAAGGTTCTAGATTATTCCGAGAACCACATTTAACACATTTTAGTTTATAAAAATATTTATCAATAAGACTCATAAATATCCTGAAATTTTATATTTTAAAATAGAGGTTATTAACTATATATTCGTGGCATTTTTATATAAATTATACCATATTTATATTAAGTTATAATGTCATGATATCAAGCTCTTTAAAAGAACAACTCGTTTTTTTATCTTTATATGTTTTTTAACACGTTAGTTCCAATATAATTGAGGAATTGAAACTATTCTTGTTTCTGGGGTATTGACTATCTTTTGCATCTATTCAATAAAAAGTTTATATCATTAAATTTATGGCATATAATTTTCAGACTCTTGGATTCTATTTATCCTTCACGATTTATTAATCATTTTCTTTTGATTACTTAAAATAAAATAAATTTGATTAAAATATGTTCTCTTCATGGGAAATTTATATAAATATTATTATAACATATTATTATAAAGAACTATATAGAAAAAACCAATTTAAATTAGATAATCATATTATTGAGAGTTGATTCTATGAAATCGAATGAAATATTGAAAGTATTATCGGGTTTCTTATGTCTTTTAATAGTAATTTTGAAAGTGGTTCAATTCCAAACTGATTTTACAGCAACCTTAATTTACTATAATATCTTCCTTAATTTAGAAACTATCGACTCTATTATAGCAGGTCTTCTTGCCGTTATTTTTTATTCTCTTTTTGCTATAATAGGATTTATAGGCGGATGTATTATTTATATTAGTCTCGGAATTATTCTTATTGTAGGCAGAAAAGCGAGATTTATAGCAATTGTAGCGAATATAATATCTGGAATAAGCATTGCAATGTCTATTAGAGTATTAATTTTATATAGTTTACTCTTCGAATTTAGTATGTTAACTCCAATTCTACTAATTTTATATATACTGTTGTTCATCCTATGTATAATAAGCTACATAAAGAGAAATCGAGAGGATTAGTTCCATTTCTCTACTGGTATATTTATTTAAGTATTCTTAAATATGTATACATTGAATTTATAATTTTAATTAGTTAAATTCACTCAGAAAGAAAGAGTTCCCTCAATTTTCATGATGATTTCATTTTTCTTATTAACTAATTCAATTATCCCATTTGAATCTTAAACTTGGATTTGTTCTTTAACTTTCTCTTTCCATTTTATCGCTATTTTCCTTAATTTGAGGAAAACTCTTTCCATTTCGCTATATGAATTTACATTACATATTAAAAATTCTTCTATTCCCATTGACTTTATGAGTTCTATATCCTTTTCAAAAGGAATTTCAATTTCTTCCTCTGATTCTGAGGTTAAACCGACTGCAATTATTGGAAAAGGGCATGTTTTTTCTATTTTATTCTCAATTATTTTAAGCCATTCATCCAGATAATTGAAGGAAGATACATCATTAAAATCGTAAAGGAAAAGACCCCCTTTCGCATTGAGACAATAGTTAGGATAAAGAAATTCTAATTTCTTATTGTCATCAAAAATCCAAAGTTGGAATGCTATGAGTTCTTCAGATGGTTTCCAAAGTCTAAATTCCACTCCTATTGTACTCTTTAGTTTGCCATTAGAACTAAAAGGAGTTGTATCTCTAAGAAAATCTTTTTTAAATTTTGATTTTCCAAAGATTACTACCTTAAAAGTATCTCTCAATAAAAATACCTTTTTTTATATTGTCTTATTGAGACTAATATATCTCTTAAAATTTAAAAATGCAATTTTAATTTTTAAATATATGGCTTTCTATCTTGAATCATTATGGGGTCTTGAACCTGGGAAAAAATAGAAAATAAAGATTTAGAAAAAATACCGAATGAAAATTTGAATAAAGTAGTTCATACTATAATGAATATATCCATAAACATATACAACCTAATGTTGTATCAGACTTACTTCATAAACTTGTGGAATTTAATTTATTAGTTAAAGAAAGGAAAGTCATGAAAATCATACAAAGATGTTAAATATACATTTAAATTCATATATAGTATATCTTAATTTAAATCTGAAAGAAATCTCAATTAAAGATCTATACATGTTTAGAATAGATTCAAATGAATTAGAAGATGAAATAAGAGGACTACATTTTCTTTATATTAATGTTAGCGTATGTAATTTTCCTCTCTAGATTTAAATCAACTAGTTTATCTATAAATGAGAGTTTGTAGATTTTCTAAAATTATAGGTCACATAATATGGTGAAATCTAAGATTAAAAGATATAAACTTATAAGTTTGACTATAAGCTTTATTATATTTCATTTTATTCTATTTATATTATTCCTATTAATCTCAGATTCATTTTATGTTATAAATTTTAATTTCAAATTTATAAGAATTCTGATTATCATGTTATTTTTACTTATAAGTATAACATTTGTACCTATTTTATTAAGAATTCGTTTTAAGAAATCAAATTTTAACGAGAAATTATCTCAAGATTCTATTAAGATATGGTTTTTAGTTATTAATTTATCTCATCATGGTAATCATTTTATCAAACATGAATTGAAAATAAAGGATCATTATATTTGTACAGGATGCACTGGTAATGCTATTGGGCTTATAATAGGGGTTATTATGGCTATAATCCATTTATTAAGTTTAGGAGAAAGTTCAAAGATATTAGGCTATTTTCATATCTCAATTGGATTTATTCTTATATCTTTGTCATTATCAAAATATATAAAACCAATTTATGGGTTTTTGCGGCTAATTTTTAATTCTATGCTTCCAATCGGATTATGGTTAGTTATCATAGGAAGTGATATCATATTTAAAAATATCTCCGCCTATATTTATTGGGGATTGTTCATTCCAATTTTAATCTTTCAAAGGTTATATCTCGCAAAATTAGATCATAAAATTAAATAACAAATTTTAATAAAGAGTTTTTTAAAAGAGTGTTATCTTAATTAAAAAATTGCGAAATAAATCACTTAAGTAAATTAGTAGTAAGAATTCTATTGAATATTATTCTCATTTTTCTAAATTTTGAAATACTAGATGAATCTGTTAAATCTTTTTTTCAAATATGTGAATTTAGCTACAGAAGGGTACACAAAGATTTTTAATTCTGCAGAGAAAATTAAATTCTAGATTGAAGTTAGTAAATATGGCTGTTGAGTTAATTAATAGAAATAACTAAAGAAAATAATTTATGATTGAAAATTAAAAGTTAGTAAAGGAAAAAAAGAGGATTTTAAATTTACTGAAAGTAGGGATTATTGGCGGCGACTGATAGCGAAGGATATACCATAAGCTGGCAAAATTACAACAAGTTGCGTTACAAAAACGTTGAATTTTTCCGGTGAGGTAAAAGCACTTATTCCCATAAAAGCAAACGTAATAATGGCAAAAATTATTTTAATTACTTCCGTCCCTTGAGACAATTTTTTCGCTTCACCATCTTTTACGTCTTGGGCAGTTTGGGCAGTAAAATAAGTTAAAATTACTGTATTATAAGCATTCCAAAGAATGGGGAAAAAAATGTCATCGTAATTAAATCCATATTATTCACTAAATTTATATAATTAATTTGGATTCATTTTAAAAATTATTTTGATTTTATTTAAATCTGTTGTAAAAAATTTGACACTAATCCCAAACCTAAATTTAAGTATATAATTTTTCTTAAGTAATTTAATAGGGTTAAATTCCTAAAGATCGTGAATTAGCGAGAGATAATTAACTTAACTTGTGAAAAATCGTATGAGAATCACTTTTTACGTTAACAAGCTAAAAAATTTTGATTACTTCAAGTTAAGGATTAATAAAATTAGATTAGAAACAAAAACTTACAATAGATTTTCATTTTCATTTTCTCCAAAATCAAAATTTTAGGATTGATCTTATTCATAATTAATTTCTATGGGATTCTTGATACTTCTTAATTGCTTTTTTATATTTCTTTAGTTCTTTCTTTTTTTGTAAATAGGGAACCGTTTTCAATGAACAGAACGAATTATTCATATGAAGTGATTTATCCCCATATCTGTATTCTCTATATTCTCCTGTTATTTCGTCTTGTGTACGATATTCGATGGGGCGAAAAGGAAAATTACTATCCACAAATTTAAATTTATATCCTAATTTATAATATCAAATAATTTGTGTAATTGGGCTGTGTGATTTCTGGATTTACAATAGTAAACCATCCTGCATCGGATTCATTATCTTCAGAATCATTATCATCTGATCCAAAATCAGCTCTATGAACTTGAACAATAGATATATTTACCAATGCTCTTGAAATATTAAGATCAGAAGGCGCATCGGTTATTTTTAATAACAATGTTCCAGAACCTGATTGAATACATCCACTAAAAATTGATGAAATAACCACAATTGAAAAAACTAAAAAAATTATTATTCCGTTTTAACAATACATCTGGTGTAGCAGCAAGTTTAATGAAGTAAGACGGATCGGTTATCCTTTCCAAGAATTCTTGAGTGCTTTGTGATGCTTCTTCATACTTTTCACCCCAGGTTTTTGTTAAAATTGCTTTTTCTTCTGTGTTTTCTTTTTTTAATTTTTGCAGTTTTCTTAAATTCTCATTTGACATATAATAAACTCCTTTTTTAGATTGCCTAACTCATGTTTTTAGGAATTTTTGTTAAATTTATTCTTTATTCTAAAATAAATGTTTCATTGATTTCATTTTTTATTTTTAATATTGAAAGTTCTTGATTAGCGAATGACAAAATAAATTTGTTTTATCTTGTCTTTGGTGACAATACTATTTAAGAATTAGGGTTATATAAATCCGCTCTAAAATTATTTAAGAATAAAGAA
>JARRLT010000205.1:0-3985 GCA_037386725.1 Promethearchaeota archaeon | reverse complement strand
GGATTCAAATTAACTATTATATTCTTCAAATAACAATTAGAATCCTCTATTTGTTTTTCCTCATAAGACTACGGAGGATAATATGGCTTTCAGAGAACAGCAAAAATATTTTGACGAACTAAGAAAATACGAAAGAAAATTCACAAGGGAAGAAACCGAAATGTATAAGATGTTCCAGAAAATGCACAAAGATGAAGAAGATTTCGACTCGGTTTCATTAAAAAAGCTTAAAGCTTTATACGATAAATATTACGTTCCTGCAGACAGAACGAAACTGGAAAATCTGTTTAAATGGTTGGCGAAGAGAAAATGATTAATAAACCCAATGATGAGGATTCGTTATATGAATTTATACATGAAACGTATCATTCTCCTAATAAAACAAAGCGCGAAGGTTCTCTATATATTTCGAGATCTTTTTTTAAAAGGAAAATCGAGGAATCCTTACAACTATCTGCAGATTGGGATAAAAAAACCATACCCCCTTTCGATCCACAATACACTCAAAACCATAAGAATGAACCCGATAAATATGGAGTAATCTCACAAATCGCAAAAAACCTTGAGGGTATCCATAACGGAATAGATATCGAATATACTCCTAAGAATGAAAATCAAGCTCATTGCGATATCAACTTTGATGAAATTCTTGTTAATGATAAAAAGCTATTGAATAGAATTGTTAGGGAAATGCGAGAGATCTCAAGATGGGAAATTCAATATCCAAAATTAGGCTGATTAAATATAATAACTTCACATTTAAGAAATATATATAATCTCTTTTAAACACTTATTTAAATGGAGAAAGTATTCAAGAATCTGGCCTTCGATTTGATCTCTTAGGTTAAGCTACATTATACTGAAATGTCGCAATCTAAAAATGATCATACTATTAGTTTACTATATATGCCCTTCATACTTGCTAACTTCTATAGAAATGAAAAATGAATATAAAATTCCACCCTCATCGTCCCTTCTTGGCAAATCATAATTTCCCCTCACACTTTCTACAAATAGATTTATTAAATTGCATTTATCAATTCATCTATTGTATTAATATTTGATTAGTTAAGTTATGCTAAACACCAAAATGTTTAAAGCAAAAATTTTCTCCTCAATTTAAGAATCAATTCGATAAGCAATCTTTAGAAGAATTTGATGACAATCAAATTTTCTCCAAAAAATAAAAATTGGATATTTTTCAGACGTTTAAAGATTTTTCAGAAAGAAATCCAAAATAAGTTTAATTCAATTTATTTAATTTATTTTTTGAAAAAACAATCTTTAATAATAATAATTAAAGAAAAGACATTTAATTTTTTACTGTGCTTTTTAGCTTTTATTTTCTCTTACTTTCCTCTTTTGGATCTTTACATTTGTCTTTCTCTAAAGCCTACGTAATGTTAAAATTCATGAAAAAGTAGTACGAGAAAAAGGATAATTGAATAGAAAAAATGATAAAAATCACTAAAAAAATCATTAATTCTAAGATGATAGTTTAGAGTATATATCATTAAAAACATAAGATTATTTAAAAGAAAATAGCAAAGGAATTTTAATAATAAATAAGCAAGTTTTAATCGACAAAATTCAGAACTATATAAATTTTTATATGATTTATATTAAACATATATAAAGTAATTTTAACATAAAGAAAAAATCATCAATAAAAAAATATTAAAATGGGTATTACAGAAGATTCTATTAATAGTTCAATTTTCTTAGAATTAAAAAATCTGGGATTAAATATTAAAACTCAAGTTACTACTAAAATTCATGGAAAAACATATAAACCAGATTTTTATATTCAGAATGATTTAAAAATTTATGGGGAGGGTGAGTGGCAAAAGTCAGTAGCAACTGGACTCTCGCAAGCAGCAACTTATTTAGATGATCCTAGTGTTGATGCTTCGTTTACCATAATTTATTCAAACGATTTAGAGAGGGTTATAAAAGCTTTATCTGATGAGGAAGATTTACATGAGATCTTAAGAACTCAAATATTTCATATTTATTATAAAAAGAAAAATGAGCCAAGTGCTCATAAAAGAGTGAAGTATAATGATTTAAAATCATTTTTTAAAGAAATTCTCCATAAGGAAGTCCCTTATAAACCTGATATTGATATTTTTATTGAAACGATAAACCTTTTAGCTAATGAGATTTTTAAATTATTACCCGAAGTTAACAGAGACACATTAAAATTATATCAAAATATATTAGGATCTCAAGATGATTTAAATTCTCCAAATGTTGATTTTGATATTATAGCGAGAAATGCTGCTGGTTATCTTTTTATAAATCAGTTAATCTTTTATGCTATTTTAGCAAATAAAAGAGCTGATTTTTCACATATTAATGTAAACAATCTACACTCTTTATCGGATCTTAAAAATTATTTTATCAAAGTTATTAATTTAGACTTTAAACCTGTTTTTTCTATTGATGTTATCTCCCAATTTCAAGAGGAAAGCTTGGAAAAAGTAAAAGAGATTATACGCTCAATCCAGTTTTTAGGACCAGAATATATTAAAAGTGATGTTATTGGTAGAATTTTTCATAAATTAATCCCCTCAAATGTACGAAAAAAAGTAGCTGCATATTATACAAAACCAGAAAGTGCAGAATTGTTAGCATTCTTAGCTATTAAAGATTATAAAATTAATGTCCTCGATCCTGCTTGCGGGAGCGGACAATTGCTTATAGCCTCTTATAAAAGAATAAAACAACTTTATGAAATTAATACTGCAGAAATTTTTAATGAAAAAATTCACGCAAACATATTAGAAAACCAATTAACTGGAATTGATATCATGCCTTTTTCAGCTCATTTATCCTTAATCAATCTAACATTACAAAATCTAAATTTTATTACCAATCAATTAAGAATAGCAATTTACGATTCGAGTAAACTAACTAAAGATAAAGAAATTACTCCACTTCAAGCATTTTTAAGACAGGTACAAAAATCAATAACACAATATCTAAAAACAAATAAAAGAGATACTAAAAATCGTAAAAAAGTAGAAAAATTGATTGGATCAATTACTTTAGATGGAAAAGCAGGAACTTCTTTTTCAATTAAAGATATTGATCTAGTTATAATGAATCCACCCTTTACTCGACAAGAATTAATTAATAAATTATCAAGTAATTCTGAAAAACAATATAAAAAAAGATTGATTGCTAATATAACAAAGGGACCTTATAAGAGATATCAAGACTATTTAAATGAAAAACAGTCCTTTTCCAGTTATTTCTTATTTTTAGCAGATAAAATTTTAGATGATAGGGGAATTATTGCATCAGTTTTACCTGTTACAATATTAAGGGATAAAGTTAATATGGGTTTACGAAAATTTCTTCTAAATAATTATTCTTTAATGTTTGTAATTATCCGATATGATACTTTAAATTTTTCAGATGATACTACCTTTAGGGAGATTCTTTTTATTGCTAAAAAAGGAATACCTAAAAAGGATCACATAGTTACATATATTTCTTTAAATCGACTTTATAGTGGAATAGGTAGCGACATAAAATATCAAGAAGAATTTATTTTAGGGGAAGGTATTTATGATTGTAAAAATTTTACAGTTGAAAAAGTAGCTCAATCGTCATTAAACTCGAGTAATTTATTTGGTCCGATAGCCTTAAAGAGTCCTGATTTGCTCAAAATTTGGCAAGAAGCATTAAGATCAAAAATATTTACTAAAAAAACAAGATCACTTAAGGCTAATGAAGGTGCTAGATCTAGAAAATATGGTTTAGTCCCCGAAATGTGTATTGTAGAAGAATTAGATAGCCGAACAAAATTCAAATTCATTGATATAACAAGTAGAAACTCCCATAAGAATATTGAATTTGAATCGATTGGGCATATAAAATACAATATATGGCAACAAAATACATTTTATTATTGTCGATCTGCTAGTCATAAAACGATGAATATAGGATCTCTAAATGAATTTGTAATTCATAAAAT
>JARRLT010000204.1:0-4034 GCA_037386725.1 Promethearchaeota archaeon | reverse complement strand
CATCATTCCAAGCCCCTTTTCAATTCCTTTATCATCTTTATAGACAACTTCACCCTCTTTTGGAGAAATATTCTCTTGCGACCCAATAGAGTAAAATTCTTCATCTCCATTTGCAAAGTCCAAAACCAAATCCCCTTCAATTTTATCTATATCAAGGCATTCTCCTATAGTGTTACATGCTGGTTGAGTATCCCCAGATATTAATATTGTTTTATATCCTCTTCTTTTTAATGCATTTATCATAACTGGTGATGAAATTCTTAAGACATCTCTTATCATAATGATACCCAATATTGTTTCCTTGTTACCAACAAGTATCGGTAATGTTCCTTGATTCTCGATTTCCTTTAAATCATTATCAGGGATTTCAAAATCTTTATCGGTGAAGAAACGTTCACTTCCTACATAAAATAATTCCCCATTGATCTTACCTTTTATACCTTTTCCCTTAATGATTTTAAAGTCATTTACATTTAAAAATTCCAAATTTTGTGATTTTGCTTGTTTAACGATAGCTTTCCCAATAGGGTGTTCTGATAATTCTTCTAAACTTGCAGCAATCTGAATGATAAATTCCTTACTCTCTTTATAGTTATAAATCCCATATACTTTTAAATTTCCTTCAGTTAAAGTTCCGGTTTTATCAAATGCAAAAACATCAATATCCTCCACACTTTCAATAAAACGATTCCCTTTTACCAATATACCCTCTCTTGCCAATTTTGTAAGAGAGGCGACGTTTGCTAATGGTGTTGATAATGTTAAAGCACACGGACAAGACACAACCAATAAGATTAGACCTCGATAAATAGATTCATTTATATTAAGTCCAAATACTAAAGGAAACATGAACATTACAGTAATAGAAGTTACCAAGATTGTTGGAGTGTAATATTTTGCAAATTTTTCAATGAATCTTTCTTTTTTACTTTTATTTTGTTGAGCAATTCGAATACTTTCAGCTATTTGAGCTACGATTGTGTTATTTCTTTCTCTAGTTACTTTAACTTCTACAAAACTATCCGAGTTTAAAGAAGCTGCATATATCTCATCACCTTCTTTTTTAAATTTTGGAAGCGACTCTCCTGTAATTGCACTCTCATCAAAATAAGAAGAACCTTTAATAATAATCCCATCTAATGGGACTTTCATTCCTGGTTTTATTCCAATAATACTTCCTTCTTTTACATCATCAGTAGGTACATTTTTAAATCCATTATCAATTTTAAGGAGGGATTCATCTGGAGCAAGTTCATATAATTCTTTAATGGCCCTTTTTGATCTTTCAGCAGTGATTTCTTCTAGTTGTTCTGCAATTGCATATAATATTAAAGCAGTTGCTCCTTCTTGACCATGAAAAATGAAGAATGATGCAATTGCAGCAACCAACATCAAGATATTTGCCGTAATCTTTTTTTCTCTAATATCTTCATAAGCTTCTTTTATAATTCCATAACTTGAAAGAGCCATTGAGACAATAGCTAAGACTTGGCTTAAAATATTAAAAGGGGTTAAGAATTCTATAAATATTGAGATTCCTAAGATAATTCCAGCCGGGATTATAAAAAACCAGAAATGTTCCTCAAAATACGATTCACTTTCTTGTTCTAAAAATTCCTGATCAATTTTACAGACAGAACTTGAACAAGCGAAATTCGAAATAATAGTTCACCTATGTAATACTATGAAGATTCTTTTAAATTCTCACTTTTTATATTCTATAAAATTTCATTACTTGTAAATGTTTTTTATTAGGACTTCTTAAGGAAAAAATAATTTTAACAAAGTCTTTTTAAGTAAGTAATCTGGGAAGTGCAAATTAAGCATTTAAATATTACTTTATAACATATTTTAATTTCTTTTCAATCTTTTCTTCCACCAAGTTTAATGCTTTTCTTACTGCATTTCTAACTAAATATCCTCCCACATGTAAAATTGAGTCTTTTAAGATATTATCTTGTTCCATAGAGGCATTACATGGATAAGCGTGATGGGCTTTACTAATCTTTTCATTTAAGGAAACCTTCCCATTTTTTATATATTTTCCTTTTAATTGTTGAACAATATAAAAAGTTGAACCACATGGAGCTGTTCTTATTACCTCAGAGTCTTCAATAGAATTTCCCCCTTTAGAGATCTTAAAATTCACTATAGGTTTTCCGATCTTGAAATAATTGATAAATTCATTTATTAAATTTCTTTCCTTAGTTATGTTAAATCCTTCTACATTGAAATCATCTAAATCGACATTTAAAGCACAAAAGGGTTTAGGAAAGGCTGCTTGTATATGTTTTTCCTCAAAACTATTTAAGGTTTGTTTTTGTAATCCAGGTTGAACCCATTTTGGGTCCTCAATAGGAATGATAACTGCTTTAATGTTAATTTTTTTAGCGTACTCTGGAATTGCTGAAAGTAAATCTTGATGGATTCCTACAATTAATAAATAATCAACTTCAGGGAGGTTTTCTGGTAGATAATCTAATGGTTCTTCTATAAAATTAGGTACATTCTTCCCAATTTCCTCATAAAAATATATAGATGCTGAAAAACAACCGAAATCCTCTCTACAATGATCACATTTAACATTTTCTTCTAATTCCTCACAAGCTTTGCAAAAATCTTGATTATTAATTAAATTCCCCACAAATTTTTGAGTAAGCTGTTTAGTTTCCAATTCAGTGCCATAAAATACTCCTAATGTATATCTTTTTTTAAGCATCTTGTTATTAATTCCCCATTTACTCGCTTTTCCTTTTATTATCTTCAATGATTAAATACAATACAAATTAAATAAAAATAGAGTTGAACATGTTCGAATTTAAGCTATTAAAATAACAATTTAAAGCTATTCTTGATGATTTAAAGATAAATTTTAAAGATTATAATTAAAAAATAAATTCATTTTCTAAAAAACACCACATTTTCCACAAATTCCGAATTCTGCGTTTTCACAGTCTCCGCATATTTTTTCTCTTTTCTCTTTAAATTTAGCTTTATTGAATAAATCAATCGGAATAAACTTAGGTACCTCCAAGGAGGGAGAAAAGATAATTTCAAATCTTTTGATGTCCGTTGTAGGTAATAAATTACATTTATTTATGCAATAATTAATATCTTCAAGATTTTTCCCAACAATACCCATAATCAAGTGATAATTACCAGTTGTAGTAGCAAGTAAAAATATTCGGGGGCATTTAGGAGGGATCTTCAAAAAATTCTTTAGATTTTCATAATCTTTTAATTCAATAAGAATAAAAGCTTCACGGAAATTCAATTTTTTAATATTTATATTGCCCTGGATTTTTAGGATATTCGATTTAGTTAATTTTTTAATTCGATTTTTAACCCCTGTGTGACTCATTTTTGTGTTATCATCTTTAATTACGTTCTGGGAAATTTCTTCTAAACTTTTTTTCCCCTCCTCATATAGTTCTTTTAAAATTTGTTTATCTATATGATCTATCTCTTCTTTTAGTTTTTCTAGACTTTTTTGGGAGTTCTTTAACTTTTTTTCAATCTTTAATCGTTCATTTTTTAATTTTTCCTTTTCCAACTTTTCATATAAAATTGGGGTGATTAAATTGGCAATGGATTCTAATCTATTAATGTCTTCCTCACTGTATCCTTTTGGATTATTCCCGATTACAATTTGTCCAATCAATTTTGATTGATGTAGCATTGGGACGCACATAACATTTTTAATTTTGATATGACCATTAGGAAAACTTAATCCTTCATTAGCCATAAGACTTTTTCTCTCTTTAAGAGATTTTCCCCATAAACCCCCCCATTCTTCTTTTGGAAATATTATATGTTTGCCTTGAATTTGACAATCATTCCATATTTCCTTTGTTAAACTGGGTTTTACAAGATCTCCGTTTTCATTAATATATCCAAAATAACCTATTTTGCTATTTAGTTCATTTAAAATAATTCCTAAAACCTTATGAAAAACATTGCCTTCAGTAGTTTCTCGAAATATTTCAGCTATTTTATCTCTTAAGATTATTTCTTTCTGTGATTTATCTAATTTT
>JARRLT010000203.1:0-4106 GCA_037386725.1 Promethearchaeota archaeon | reverse complement strand
GTTCTGCTATCTTTACCGTATTAGTTCTTATGGTTTTTAGCTATCCAGTACTCGCATCTTCTTCACTTACTTGTGCTTACGAATCAAAACAAGATAATAATTTGATAGGAATGTTTCGAGATGAATCTGATGTAAAGCTTGGAGAAGATGTTGTATTCTCCACATCGGGTAACGGCGGAGAGACGGATTATGGAATTTGGATTAAGGGAATCAACAATTATGCTCTTATCTATAGTAGTGTAGTAGATGTTGAAATATATGCTAGATGTTACGTAGAAATCCAAGAACAAGAAGGAGGAAGGTTAATTACAGGTCATTTGTGGGAACCTTTGCCTTTGAATCTAATAGTGATGTCATCGGATTTTGATTTTAACCCCTCAAGTGGATCTTATACATGGACAGTAGGTGCTAGTTCTGGAGATTTCTCTTTTGGTGTGGCAAGTTCGGGAAATCCTACATGTAGTTGGAGTGCTTATAGTGATACGAGTAATGGATGGCGCCATATTGGAGGTTTCGCTAGCTCCGCGTACGGCCATCAAACATTTGCTGCATTCCTTAGATTACACGTATACAATAATTTAGCAACAGAGTATTACAATGGAAAATGTGTATCGCAAACTACTTCTACTATAACATATTGGTTTATAAAACAAATCCAGTTTCAACTTAACTTCCATTTCGAGAGTAATGGAGTTACATATACAACACATACACATATCCTAGGAGATGGGAATATACCTTCTGGTTATACAGGCGCTGATGTCAATGAAATATATTTCGTTCCTGGTACTTCTAACTAATAAGAATAATAAGAACTATTCTAAACAAATATTAAATCTTTTTTTGTTAATTAACTTTTTTAATTTTTAAGGAAATTATCATGGGTATTATACTTACTTACCTCAAATAGATCAAAAACACAGTATTTATGGAGAGCCATAATATGATAATGAGCCTTTTAAATTTTACTAAACAAACATATATCACCACTCAAACCAACCTATTTTTCGATATAAAAAATATCTAACTTCGCTTCTGTGGTCTCATCCAGACAAGCAAAATATTCTGACATTTTTGTGTAAAAACCACTTCCTAAACCAAGAACGAGTAAAAAATAACTTAGATAAACTTATTTCAGAATATCAGAATTCCCTAAATTACATTCAAAATGCCCCTAAGAAGCCTCAAACAATTCAATTAACTTTAGATAATCTATTCTGATTCAAATATTGTTCAAAAATTCGCAAGCTCGGTACATTTATATATATGATAATTGCTATCTATTAATACCTAAAAAGGTAAAAATAAAAAATGATCCTTGTCAGGCAACTGGATTTTTGTCTTTTGGTTAGTGTAGAATCTACACTTTTGATTTACACTCCTCTTCCTAAATAATTTTAAGGTCCCGCCCTACCTTTTGGACCTGCTTGGCGAGGGTCTCCTCTTTGAAAATATAGAAAAATTTAATTTGAAAACATAGCAGTTTTTTCCTTTTTAACAATTCACATTTTGAACAATTTAGTGATCTTAAATGTTAATCAGAGTATTTCTAAAAGAGGGAAAGTTTTACTTGCATATAATTAAAGATGAAGGGAAAGTGTTACTAAAAGAATATAAAATAACGCATCTTGAGATGAATGCAGCTTTAGATCCGCTCTTATTGTCAATTTATTCCAAATTTAAGCAAGAAATCTTTTAATTTCATTTTTATTATTATTTTATTTTGTTTTAATGGAAGGTTGATCTTAGGATCAAGATCATTTCAAGCATAATTTTTTCTTTAAAATAAATAGGTCTCTCTTTTTATCATGTTGAAGTGCGAATGGTGCCATAAATCATTTAAGAGAAAAGGAAGAATTTTCAAGCACATAAATATAACGCAAGAAGAAAGTATCCATCTATTCTGCTCCATAATATGTAAGGAAGAATGGATGGTTTCTTTTCAAAGCAAAAGTGATAATATAGGAATAGAATGGCTTTTAGGTACCTATAAAGATAGAACGTTTTTTCTTAAAAAGTATGTCCTTATTCCCTTCAATAAAGAAATCAATTCGTGGTTTTCCGAAGATTTAAACCACCCTTTACCCCTTAAAGCAGTAAAAAAAGGGAGTAAATACATTTTAAAAGTAAATAAAGAAGTAATCTTTTAATTTAAGGCATATATTTTTTTAAAACTATCAGAAGAGGAAAATAAGGTCGCTTGCGTTTTTTCTTTTATATATACTCATGTTTTAAATGATGTATGCTCGAAACTATCATCTTAGAATTATTTATCTTTTTAGGTGTGTTCATTTTATCGGCTATTTGCAGGTTTTTCTTTATTCGATCTTCCTATAACTCACTCTATTCAATTATCGGCTTTCTCGGGGTGGCTATCCATGAGATTTGTCATTTCATAGGTAACTTAATCACGGGAATCGTTCCTTTTGGAATGGGAATCAATAAAACGCGAGATGGTAAATACTGGGGATATGTCGTAAGTAACATCCAGCGTAGTTTTCTTCAAGCAGTTCTTATTTGCTTAGCCCCGATATATCTCTCAACATGGTTGATTTATTACTTACTTTTATTATTCTTTAATCCATTAATGCCATTAATATTAAGATTAATATGTATGCTTCTTATCGTTTCAAGTGTTATCGGGGCTTCTCCTTCGAAGCAAGACTTTCAAAACGTTCCGAAAGCATTTTCCCGAGATCCCAAATATTCTTTATTTCAATTGGGTACCTTAGGCCTTTCATTTCTGATTTGTCTTTCACTTTTTACGATGTATTCAATTAAAATCACATTAACCATCTACTATTATCTATGTATTTGGATAGGATATATTATCTTGAAATACTGCTTTTCAGGTATTTATTTTGTTTATCTAAAATTTAATAAGAATAAAACTATAATAACAAATAAAACGCAAAATAGAAGGAGTCCAAAGAAAAGAAGAAAAGTAAGGAGAGCACAATGGTAACTTTTAAATGCTATTTGATGAGTCGTTCAGCAAGCTTGAGAATAGCTATAAATATCTTATCCTCAATCAATGATCTTTCTGATTTTTCCATTAGATGAAGATAAAATTTTAAGGTTTATTTTTTTGAAAAATGACTTAAAAATATTTCGGTTAGAATTCCTCTAAAAACTAATTTACTCCAATAAGGGTAACTTTCTTAAGATTTTCATTAAAAATTATATTTTTATTTACAAAGAAGGCTCAAATAATATTGTATCTATTATTCATCTCCGCTAGATTTAATACTCTCTATCTGCTTCTCACTTCAGAACTTCTATCGGAGTCCAATGGACTTCAGAACTTCAATTAAAGTCTCACGCCGTGAACTATTTATGAAGAATTCCCTTACTATATCTTAAGAAAATAAAAAATAAAAAATAAAGTGAAAAAATAAAATGACACAATTAGTATATGAGAAAGAAAAAGATGAGTTCTGTATTGATCTTGAGGAAGTTATTTCAGAAGATATCGAGCTTGGAAAGAAAGAAATCCAACGTGTCAGGGAAGAGAAAGGTAAGAGAGCCGAGGGGAAAATCTCCAAGGCTTTGAATAAATTAATGAAAAAATCAAAAAATAACGTGAATTATATGAAGGAAACAAAATCTATTCAAGATAAAAAAGCCCAAATTAATTATAGAACTTATGCTGTGTATTAAATCAACCAATTTTTTTAAATTTTATTAAATTTTTATTAAATTAAAATGAAATGTAAGAAGTAAGAGCGAGAAAGAGAAGAAAACGAATCGAACCGAATTAAAAATCAAAGTAACTAAAGCATAGGATCGTCCTTGGACGGCTATGTTTTTCTTTTCCACCCTTGTCTTGTTTCATTCCCCCTCCCTACCCTCCCGAAAGGGGAGGGGGAATCCTATAATAAACCACCCTTATTCTATTCGGATTAAAATAGAAGAATCATAATGACTAAATTTATACATAGAGGTCTTCTACTGACTTTCATTCTATTTTCCTAATAAAGCAGCAACTATATTGAAATATTCACATCAGTCTCAAGAATGCTATTTATAGGCGAAATGATGGTCAACGTCAAAAAGATAATGATTTAAATATTTAAATGAAAATATTATACATATTATTATACATA
>JARRLT010000202.1:9380-15866 GCA_037386725.1 Promethearchaeota archaeon | reverse complement strand
CCGGAAAATGTTCGAAAAAAATGCGGAATTTTTAATGAATACACTTCCAGGAACGGAAATATCCGGAAAAGCTAAAGTGAAATGTCGTCATCGGGATTTAGTAAAATTTGCAAAAGTTTATGGTTTAACAAATCCAAAATATGTAGCAGATAAGGAACAAGAAGTCACTGCTTGTAAAGCATGGGCTAACGCTATTACCGTAAAATCATTTTATATCCTTATACCTGCCACAAAATTAGAGAAGGATGGAGAGGAAAGACCCTTTCTTTTAAATCCTAATAAATTATTGCATGCTGGAAATCATTATAATTGGGAAGGTTGTGTTCCGATAAAGAGCGGTGATAAAATTATTTCGAAAGGGAAATGGGGGAAAATGTGGTTGGTTGAAGATAATATGATTTTATTTGCAGAACTATTATTAACCGCAAAAAATCAAAATGACGAGACCGTTGTAAAAGTAACTACTCAAGCGGCTGTAAGACCAGGAGGTTATTAAAATGAAAAAAGTAACTGTATCTGATTTTAAGGTTGGACAAATTCAAACAACAGAATTTGATCAAATCACCAGAGATCTTTTAAAACAATACGCTAAGGCGAGTGGAGATACAAATCCTATTCACACGAGTGATGAAATTGCTGAAAAAGCAGGATTGAATGGTGTGATTGCTCATGGGTTATTTTCATTTGGGTTTATAACCAAATTCTTTGAAGAATTACTTAACTATGAAGAATACGGGAAATTAATTGAATGTGGTGTTGAGATGAGAGGGATTGTTAGATGTGGAGATACATTAGTCACAAAAACAACGGTAACAAAAATAGACGGACAAAAAGTTTTTTTCGATATTGAACAGAGAACTATTACTCCCATTTATATTCAAGATGATGATGGAAACATTATAAAAGAATTTGAAGCTGCAAAACGAGGATATATTTCAGATAAAGACAAAGAAAGGGATTTAATACATACAAAACAAATTCAAGAAGGAACCTTAACTTATCGAGATCGTTTAGCTTGTCCAGGTAATGCAATAATCGAACTGAATGAATAAAAGTTCATATCTCCCGTTTAGGAATTTTAAAAATTCCAGATCAGAAAATACTAATTCAGATTTCAATCTTTTATTTTTATATTGAGAAATATCTTAGTTAATTATATTAAAATGTTTTTATATTACTTTAACAAAAAAATACTTTGTAGCAAATAATAATAATTCTATAAAAGATAAGTCGAGCTTTGAAACTTTCAAAAATAAACCTGAAGGAAATAGGAAATTCAATCGTTCAAGGGAAATATGAAAAACCCGCTGAAGATTTAATAGGAATTATTGAAATCTCAATAAAAAGTCAAAATAACGAAGTTGTGTATAAATGTCTTAATTTATTGAATTTAATATGTGATAAAGATTCTACTATTTCGTTGAAAATTATAAAACGAATCTCTAACCTAATTAATGATCCCGATTCATGGATAAGAGTAATTTTTTTGGAGATCCTTTATCAAATTTCTATGTTTAGACCTAATCTATTGATTGATTTAATTTCTAATTTAAGATCAAGGCTATATGATAACGATGTAGCCGTTAGAAGATTAGCAGTAAAAATTGTGGGCAATCTTTTAGTAAGTCTACATATAGATTTAACAGATCTGATTGAAGAATATCCTGAAAAATTAATGGACAATGATTGGAGGGTGAAATTGAATGTAATTAAAACCATTAATAAAATTATTGATCAAGATTACAAAAAAATTGAAAGAATAGAACCTCTTTTATCTATGATTATAGTAAATCTTCGAGATAAGGACGAAGATGTTGCTCGGAGTTCTGCAGAATTATTAAAAACTTTTGCGACTTATTATCTTTCTAAAGATAAGATTCTATATGTCCTTCTTAATTTATTGAATAATGAAAAACCTAGAGTGAAGGAATTAGTAATTTGGTTAATTGGAGAAATTGGAAAAGAAAAATCATCCGAAATAATTCCTGTGATTCCAAAACTCATTAATTTCTTAAAGAATAATAATTATAGAATACAAATTAAAGTTATCGAGGCATTAGTTAGCATAGCAGAAAATAATTTTGAGCAAGTATGGGCAAATTTATTAACTTCTATTATGGATGTTGAGGAAGAATTATTTCACGATTCCTTAGGAAATGCTCTATATCATTTAAGTCAAGAGTACATTGGAAAAATTTTTCCATATTTATTTACAGAGATAGAGAATCCTTCAAAAAACATTAGGTATGTAGTATTTTTAGTTTTTAAGCGTTTATATGAAGAATATAAAGTTGATATTGAAAATGAAATAACTAAAATTATTTATAATCTTGAATCAAAATATTGGCGAGAAAGAAAGAAAACTGTTAATCTCTTACAAAACATCTGCTTTATCTTAGAAAATAAAAAATTTGCTGTTTGGATAACGATAGAGTTAAATGATGCAATAAAAACAGAAAATGATCATGATGGTATTTTATATTTAGTTGAATAAATCTTTTTAAATTAATAAAATGGATTTTATAACTTTTTTTGATGAAGGACAGCCAGATATTAGTCTTTATGGTGGGAAAGGCGCAAATCTAATAAAATTATATCACATGGGAATAAATGTACCGAGGGGTTTTATAATTACTACTCGTGCATTTACTTCTTTTCTCGAAAATTCGAAAAATTTTCAAAGGATAAGAGAACTAGTATCTCAAGAGTTAACCCCAGCAACAATTCTCAATATTTCAAATGAAATTAATGATCTGATTTTAACATCGACATTACCCTCTAATATTTCAAAAGAATTAAGGAGATCGCTCGAAAAATTCCATAAAAGTATAGGAACCAAGGTTTTAAAAGCAGTGAGATCTTCAGCAAATATTGAAGATTCTGAAAATTTTTCTTTTGCCGGTCAAGCTGAATCTTATTTATGTAAGGATACTTTCGAAGAAATTATTTCTTCAATTAAAAAGTGTTGGGCATCTTTATTTTCTCCAGGAGCACTGCTCTACTTTCTCCAAATTAAGAAAGGAAATAGCGATTTGGAACTCCGAGATGTACATATGGCTGTAATAATACAAGAAATGGTAGATTCTGATATATCAGGCGTTTCTTTTACAATAAATGTTTTAAACAATAATTCAAATCAAATACTAATCAATTCTAGCTGGGGGTTAGGAGAAGCTATTGCAAATAACAAAACTATACCAGATACTCTTATAATTGATAAGAAATCATTCAAGATCGTGAATAAAATTTTGGGAAAAAAAGAAAAGATGATAAAAAAAGATCCAGGTAATTCGACAACTACAATTCAAGATGTCCCTCTTGAATTACAAGGACAATGGTCTTTAAATAAAGCGCAATTAGAGAAAATTACTCGAATTTGTATAAAAATTGAAGATAAAATGGGGTATCCCCAAGATATTGAATGGGCTATTGAAAAAGATAGATTTTATATCTTACAAAGTAGACCTATAACCACATTTAAATGAACATATAGTCACATAGAGTTCATATAAATTTTCTTACTTTAAAGAAATAGAAAAAAGAATGCTTTTTAAATTAACTTAGAAAAGCTCGTTTACCTAAATAAATAAATAGTTCTCCAAGTTCAAACAATGTTAATGGTTGAATTAATCTTGCCATTTCATTTCTTATTTCTTGTTTATCTAATCCCGCAATAATTAATTTCTTGATATCTTCTACATAATCTTCCATATTCAAGAATAATATCTCAATTTTCGCCACACCTGTAAGTTGTTCAATATCTTTATCAAGATGTTCCTCAACTTGATTGAGAAGTTCTATTTTCATTTCGGGATCTAACTTATATTTTTTAATGAGACGATTAATCTCTGTCATTGACAGAAAGAGCCTGGCTGAACAAGACCCGATTGAACTCAGCAAAAAAATTAACGCTGTCTTCTTTCTAAAGTTATTCTGAATGGTTTTGTATAACTCCTTCTAGTAAATCCTTACGATAATCTTTCTTTAATCGTTTTATGTAAATGATGATAACTAAAAATAGCATTGAGCAGAAAATGATGATTTGGATTATAAAAACTACGCTCCATCTATAGCTTACATTCGGATCAAAGCTAAAAGAAACATCTAATATCAATGGGTATAAAATGAAAAAGATAAACAAGATAAATAGAATGATCTTCCATGGCGTTTCTAAGTCATTTCGTATATATTTTCGAACTCTATTAAGTACATACCTTAATCTGATACCTATTTTTGGGTGTATTTTCTTTAAATTTCTTTCTGCTATCTTTTCATGATTCTGAAAATAATCTTCTAAAAAGTTTATTCTTTTTTGCAATTTCTTAGGTTTATTAGCATAAGGCATTAAATTTCTTAATTTTTGAATTATTGAGGGCCCCGCTTCAAATTGACAGAACTTAGTCCATTTTGGACCAGAATTCGAAATAGGTCGAACATTATTATGTAGTAAAAGATTTTTTCTCCATGAAAATCCTAATAAATTTATTAATGTCTCTAAATCTTCAACTTTTTTAAGTTGATTCCCTTTTACATTAAGCAATACAAGATGAAGCACATTTTCAATCCCTTGTAAAGATGTCAAATTATTCTCTTTAAGATTAAGGATTTTTAAATTTGGTATATTCTCTAAATTTTCAATTCTGTCAATGCGATTCGCTTTTAACTCCACATTCTGTAAACTTTTGTTCTGATCTAATCCCTCGATCTTTTTAATCTGATTGTGAGATAAATCAAGAGTTACTAAACTTGAAAGATTACTTAGATTCTCTAATTTACTAATTTGATTATAAGATAAATTTAAATGAGTCATTTTAGTTAATGATTCAAGACCTTCGACTTTTTTAATATGATTTTTACTTAAATTAAGAGAAATAAGTGTTTGAGAGAAATTATTTAACCCTTCAATTTCCAATATTGATGATATCTGCTCTTTTGGTCTTAAATATAAATGAATTCCATCAAAATAATATTTTTTTCCTTTATATGTCACATAAGTTTGATTCGCGATTTGGTCTATTTTTTTCAGTAAGGGTTTAATGAAAAGATAGCAGGATTCAAAAAACAAAACTCCAAATATGATTAGGTAAACTATGGAAAATAAATTATAAAAAATTGAACTTTTCGTGTATGTATTGATAAGATTTATTATCCTATTCCATAATAAGATGAAGATTAAGACACAAAATCCAAGAATGATAATTTGGAAGATTATAGAACCAATTTTTCTGACAAGACGATTCATTATATAATATCTTATTTTATGCTTTTATTGTTTTATGATTTATTGATTCATATCATCAAATTCTACTCTTATTCCTTCTTATTTAAAATAATTTAAAAGATGTGGGAGCAATTAAAAAAACCTATTTATCAATAGATTTACAATTACTATTTTGCGAGTTCTGTAAGATTCCTCATTAAGGAGAAAGATAAATGAGAATGTAAAAACCTAGTATCGTAATCATACTCTATCCATACTTAGAGGTTCTTATTATATGTCTAAAATCCTTCTTTAATCCAATAAATTCAAATTAAACATCCATTTCAAAAGCAAGATAATTACGATTTTTCCAATAAGATTTTTTTCGATAATCTTCAATTCCAAATGCATTATCTTGAAATTCGATTTTAACATAGTTTCTATTATTTTCTTTCAGTTCTGATATCTTAATTGAGATTAGAATGGGCTCTCTATTATTATGTATGATACTATTAAGCATTATATTAGAAAATACATCAAATAAGAGTTCTCCTGCTTTAATAAAAATGGGTTGCTTTGGTATCTTTGTCGAGATTTCAACTTTTTTTGAAAGATAAATTCCTTTTATTTCAATTATCGCTTTATTTAAAATATCTTGCAAATTTATTTCTACTGTTTTAGATGACAATTTTTCAAATTTCGATAATTTCCTAACATTTGAGATTAAAGAGGTTCCTCTCATAATTTGATTTTCAACAATATTCAGCATTTCGGAAGTATTAATCGAATTAAGTTTTTCTTCCTTTTGTATTCTTATAAGATCAATTGAAGATTTAATATTATTCAAAATGTTTCCCATATCATGAGCTAATAAATCCTTATAAAATTCAGAGCGATCTCGTTCTTCCTTAAGTTCTTTTTCAGCTTTTATATCTTCTGTTATATCTTGTATAAATCCAAACCCAAAAGTTGGATAACCTTCTTTAACGAAAACCAAAGATGATATAACGTCAACCCATATATAATGTCCATCTTTATGGATGTATCTTTTTCTTATTCGATAATCTTTCCTTCTCCCAGATATCATTTCCTTAATTAACCTCCATTCTTTTTCTAAATCCTCTTTATGAGTAAATTCTTCAAAGTTCATAGACTTTAATTCAGAGCGAGAATAACCAAGAATATTTGCCATAGAGTCATTAAATTCAATTAGATTACCCATTTCATCTGTTATTGCTATTCCAATTGGAGAATGATGCACAACAGCTTTAAATAATTCTTCACTT
>JARRLT010000202.1:0-9269 GCA_037386725.1 Promethearchaeota archaeon | reverse complement strand
CCGAAATAAAGGGTTCCTATACGTTTTTCTCCAAAATATATTGGTGTGGCAAGAGATCTCATATTGTTTTTACATTTATACATTAAATACTTTCCTTCTTTAATTTCTTTTGTCAAGAAAATATCACTGTCAATACAATTTCGACATGATTGTGGATTAACCCTATGGAATTTAGTGCATATGTCTTGCCATTCAGTATGGACGTGAACTTTTCCCTTCATATCTAGAATTCCAATTCCGATATGTGTCAATTTATGAAAGTTATCCAATAGTGATTGAATCTCTAAACTATTGATAATAAAACTGAATTCTTCTGAAGTTATTTCATAATCATCTGAAAGCAATTTTTTCAGATATTTATATTGTCTTTTGATTTTTATGTCAGAATTACTATTCATTTTCTGATCAGATTATCTGTTGTTCCTCTTTGCATAGATTTAATACATTATTAACGGTTTGTAATAAATCCTTTATATCAAATGGTTTGGATAAAAATGCCCTTGCCCCTAATTGTAATGCTTGATTCCCTATATAGGAATCAGCGCTGGTAAAAATAATCTTAGTCTTATTATTTAATTTTAAAACCTCTTTCATCGTATCTATTCCGCTTAATAAAGGCATACGATGATCTAAAATAAGTAAATCTGGTTTAAGGTTTAAATTTTTGTATGTTTTGATTACTTCCCTCCCATTAGATGCTGATTTAATCGTGTGTCCGCCTATATCTTCTAATATATAGTGGTATAGCCTAACGAGACTTCTATCATCTTCGGCAATCAGGATTTTTGAGATTAAAATTCACCATATGACATATGTTAATCTAGAAACATCAGATAAGATAAAAAAATTAGGATTAATAAATTTAAGTCTTAATTAAATTCACTTATGACTCAAAAGGACTATATAAAATTATACTTTTAAGTCCAAATCTTGAAATCTATTACCAAATCATACATTTATTTTTATTTTTTCCAAGGTTTGATCTAGACTTATGAAATTGAAGAGAGTAGACCAAAATCACTATAACTAAAAAATTTTTGTTTAAAAGTTTTTCTTTATGCGATTTTATTTATTTTATTTGGCATCAATTTCTGTATTGTAAATTAATACTAATTATATGACTAAAGAAGGCTACTTTTTTGCGATATGAATTTTCATTGGCCACATAAATGTCATAAATATCTTACTTGTTTCATATTCTAAATGTGATTGCTTAAATAGGCATTGGTATTCTTTTGTACTATAGAATTTTACGTGTTCTGGTTCTTTCCTCATAACTCGTTTATTTATCCTACTCATAATGAACCCATCGGCAGTAGGACCCATGATAAAGATTTTTCCGCCCGGTAATAAAACACGAAAAACTTCCTTCAATACTTCTAAAGGTTCTGGAAAATGATGGAATGCATTAGTACAAATTATCTTGTTAAAATAATTATCTTCGAATGGGAGTTTTCTAGCAGAAACCTTAAAAAATTGGAGGTTTTCATAATTTAACGAATTAATTTTCGCTTTTTCAATCATTTTAGAGGAAAAATCAATACCATAAGCTTTTCCACCTTCTTTAATTATATTTGCTGCATACCGTACCGCCCATCCCGTACCGCAACCAATATCTAGAAAATTTTGGCTTTCAGTTAAGTTGAGTTTCTTAATTAAGTGCTTCTGGAAGAATCTAAGATAACCATACCTTTTTTCATCAAAATCTTCGGCTCGTAAATTCCATTTTGCTTCGTTTATTTTTTCAATATGAACCTTTTCATTTTTGTCTGTTGGTGTCAATTCCATCATCCCCTATAAATTAGTTTTTTTATCGATATGAATTTAAGATTAATGTTAATTCCATGAAGTTTTCCTTTACATTAAACCCTACGATTACTTTCTTCTCAAATTATTTTCATCAATTATTTTCATCCTTGATTAATCATTGAACCATTATCTTTCGTTTTGAGAATTTCATTATTATGATTACATTGAAAGATTTTTATAGTTTTAATGAGATATAGTTATAGTATAAGAAAAAGAATGAGTGAAAAACCAGAAGCCACGATGGTCATTTTAAAAAGGAAGAGGAGACGTATTTTATCTAATAACAGGGTTAAGGGTTGAGGTATTTTAGGCCTTACCGGCCTTTAGGTATAAGAATATATTTAAATCATCGTGATTTACTGGTTTTAATTTACTTATGATTAATAATGGGGTTTTACCTATATAAATCTATCTTTTTCACATGAAAAAGTGGAAAATCGAATGGGTGGTCAATAAACTAACTTTAAAGTTAAAATGAGACTTTGAAAAAGAAATTCAGGATTTTCTACCAGAGATTCCCTATAATGTTCCATGTCTAAATGGAAATTACTTTAAAGCTCACAAACTCTTAGATCGAAGTTCTCAAGATTTTATTTATTAATTAATTATCATTAAAATTCCGACAATAATCTTTTTCAAAAATGTTTTTTCCTAAAGGAATAAATTCTAGAATTTTTTTAATGGAATAAGTTGATTTCCCTTGAGATGATTGTATTTAAGTTTTAAATGTAAAAATATTTGAAGATAAACGCTTTTTGGATAATACATATATTGTTACCGAGATCTACGTAATCCTTTTTAATAATAATGATCTAATAAAAATTTGAGGATATGCGATCTAAAAAGTTTGATAGGAAGAAATTTCCTCATATTTTAATCATTTTAATCCTTCTATTTTCAATAATATTTCCAATTTTATTTGTTAGTGACCATAATTTTAGCTCCTGTACAATTTTCACTGTAACAAAAGATGGAAGCGCATTTTTTGCGAATAATGAAGATGAAGGGTTACAAAATGGAAGGATATGGTTTTATCCTTCTTTTAATAATAAGTATGGTAAACTATTATTTGGATATCCTATCCAGCATGATGTTGATGTATATGTTGGCGGTATGAACGACCAAGGACTATGCTTTGATATGACGATGGTAGATAGAACCCCCATCAATAGAGATCCTAATAAAATTGACTTACAAGGAGCATTTTTCTTACAGATGTTAGATGTATGTGCTTCTGTAGAAGATGTAAAAAATTGGACTCAAAACTATAATTTACATCTTTTAACATGGCAACAAGTTCACATAGCTGATAAAAATGGAGATGCAATAGTAATCGGTTTAGATTCAAGAGGAAATTTTGTAATTAACGAAAAACAAGGAAATTATCTTATTTCCACAAATTCTTTCAACTTGGCTCAAACAAGAACACATTGTTGGAGATATGATCTTGTTGAGGATAGATTAGATTCATTGTCCTCTCTTACTTTAGAATATTGTAGAGATATTTTAGAGGCTACCAAATTATCCTCAACTATGTATTCCTATATTATAAATTTGAATAATGGTGACATTTATCTTTATTCACACAAGAACTTTAACGATTTTGCAGTTATAAACACATTTGAAGAAATAGGGAAAGGATATCATTCTTATGATATTCAAACAATTGTTTCTCAGCAATCAAATGTATTATTTGCCGCATTTAATGAAGAATTGCTCCTTACCGTATTATTTCCTTCAATTTTATTGGTCACAACGATTATTGCACTAAGCCTCTTAATTTATTATTATAAAATAAAGCCACTTTTTCATTAATCCTTAACTCTTATGCAATAAAAAATAAAATTTTTAATTAGTGAAGATTATTATGAGAGAAGAACTAAAGGGAGAAAAGAGTACTTCGGATAAAGAGATCTCCAAAATGAGGTTGAAATGGTTTAATCTTTCAGTAAAATATAAATTTTTTCTTTTTATGTCTTTTTGGATTGTTTTAGTAATTATATTTTCGATGTTTGTTAAAATTCCATTTTTATTAGATACTCCTTGGATTACAGTGATGTTATATATCCCACTAACACCACTTTTAATTTTATCACTAAGCATTATGTTTAGACCTTCATTAACATTTCTTATCATCTTTCTTGGATTAACGCTCGGGGAGATTTTATTCTGCGGGATATTTGGGTGTAGTGGAGAATTTCCTTTCTTTTTAGCCTCAAAATTAGTATCTCAAGGAGGCGGAGCAATGATAAGTTCCTTTATCCGGAAAAAGAATGAAATTTTAGCTCTAATATTAGGTGCTCTATGGATGTTTATAGGATTATTCATTTTTGCATATACTTATTATGTTATTATTCTGAACTGGGGAAGTGAGTATATTCTAATTTATTCACTCTTATTTGGAGGATTTTATCTTTTTTCAATCCCTCTGGCCCTTTTATTAAATAAAATTTATCGGATTATATTAAAGGTTAAATATTTAGAAGATCTAATTGGTTTTAAAAATATAAATAAAACACATTCTGAGAATTTATAATTTAAGGTCCTTAACAACTTCTGATATCAAAAAGGTTCCCGAGATTTCTCGAAATTCCTTATAAATCATCTTTACGAGTTTCTTTTTAGTAATTGGTTTAAACTTACAATTAGTATCCTGTTGGCATCGTCTTAATCTTTTTAAGTATAATTGGCAATTGGAACATATAGGTTTTAAATTAGTATCAATAAATAACAGAATTTTTTCTCTTAAGATCTTTAAATAATTCTTATCATAAAACCGCGCTAATTTTAATCCATAGTCCACACACAGGAGGTTCATTGAGGGTATTTTTACGAAGTTAGAATTTCGAATATAATAATAATTAAATCCTTTTTTCCTTAATTGTTCTGTTTTTTTTTATGAATGGGCAATTTAGGTTCTCCCACACATACTCCTGAGGCATTAAGAACCCATAGCACGAAAATATTTTGTTTATTATAATCTTTTATTCGCTGTAAAGCCTCTATTATAGATATATTTGAATTCTGGATTTCCAGAACAACTTTTTCGCCTGAATAAAGTTCTAAATAAATGTCTGCCCTACGATTCTGAATTGCTTTTTCCAAACATCCCATTTTTACATTATGGGAGTATTTTAAGAATAATTTTAGGAGAAATTTTTTTATAAATTTATGTCTTGATGACTCTGCTTTTGTTCCTTCGAACTCAGAGATCTCCATTTTCGTTTTTACAATATATCAGTATTATTTAGTTTCTATGTAAGTATTTTAAGGCCCATAATTGTAAATGTTACCTCTCTTTACTCACTCAAAATTTGGAATATAAAATTTAGAAAATCATTTATCTCTATGAAAATAAAAAGTGTAAAAAATTTTCTAATACGAAGATATATGGCAAATAGACATAGTAAAAGTTTTTTTGGGCAATCCACTGGGATAACTCTTCAGAGTTCTTCTAAAAAGGATGACTATGTTTTCTTAAAATGTATTAAAGTAAAATCAAATGGAACATGGGAAAAGCCCTCAAAAGGAGAGGGAAAAACGATAAAGATCAGTCTTGAAGAATTGATTATGATATTGAAGGTATTTAAGAAAGAGTTGACATCTTGGTCTGCTTATCATTCATATAAAGACACAAGCACCCAAATCTCATTTAATTGGCAGAAAAATGGACAAGAGAAGATTTGGATAAATATTGGGGAATATTCCAAAATGTTGGATGTGGCACAAATAGAGTTATTTAAATTACTAGTAAAGCATTTAATAAAGGAAAAGATTGAATATGCCACAATTTCAGAATTTTATCAAGAAAACGAGGATCTATATTCCGAAGGTCAAGAACAAGAAAAAGGATTTGAGCCAGAATACAATTCTATGAAAAATTCACCAATTAGAACTCCAAATATAGAAAATAAGAGTGATTCTAAAAAAAGAAAAAAACTCTTAAAAGTGGTCGAAATTATCGAACCGAATCATGCAACTCCAGAAACTAGTTCCATCGGGGAATTTAAAAGTAAACGTAACACTAAAAGGACTAAGTCCACCTCAGTTAAGAATAATAAATCAGAAGTAAGTCAAATTGAGGGAAGCATTAAAAGAGAAACACCCAAGGCATTATTAATAACTTTAGGAGAAAATAAAGAAATTTGGTTCCCTAAATCGACAATAAAAGCTGGTTATGTCCCAGAAAAGGAAATTGTTCAACAATTTTTTGTTGATTCCTGGGTGTTAGAAAAAAATATCACAGCTTAAAACATAAAAATCTACTTTCTTACTTTTTCGTTAATCTGGGCAAATAAAAAGTATCACAATGCTTAATAAGAGAATTGGTATAATCTGACATCTTTTTTGCAACTTCTGGATGAGAGAGTAACTGAACTTCTATTTTATCTCCTCTATCCCAGAGTGTATAAGGAGTTTCTTCATAAGAAGCTTTTTTCTTTACTTCCCGAATCCATACATCGGGTAATTTATTTTCTAATTCTACATCCAGCATCTGAGCAAGAAACAATGTCCAAGCACGTGGGACGACTGACATTAAATATCCTCCTCCCCCTACTGCAAACCATTTATTTTTACAATAATCTTTAGCGTAACTTTTAATTTTTTCCGCAAGTTGTTTATATGCCTTTATTGATAACCCTAATTGGGTTAATGGGTCATTAAAATGAGTGTCAACACCTAACTGAGTTATTAAAATATCTGGTTCAAATGTTTTTAAAATTTTTGGAATACATGTTGTAAATAATTTTAAATACATTTTTGTGCTGGTACCTGGTATGAGAGGGAAATTAATTGCATATCCTTCCCCAGAATTTTTTCCTATTTCAGAAACATCCCCTGTTCCAGGAAATAAGAATTTTCCATTTTCATGTAACGAAATAGTTAAAACATTAGGATCCTCATAAAAGATCCACTGAACCCCATCTCCATGATGACAATCAATATCTAAATAGGCTATTTTAATATCTTTTTTTAACTTTTGAAGGCGTTTAATTGCCACTGCTATATCATTAAAAATGCAAAACCCTGAGGCTCTGTCTTTCATAGCATGGTGTAATCCTCCAGCTGGGTTAAACGTAATATTAAAGTCATCGTTATTCCATACAGTTTCAGCAGCCACAATACTTGCACCACATACTAATGAAGATGCTTCAAACATTCCTTCAAATATGGGATTATCTCCAGGACCAAGACCATAAAGTTGGGGACTAAGAGATTTATCCTCTGGATTTTTACTTAATTTTTCCACAACCTCAATGTATTTTTCATCATGTACCATTTTAAGGTCTTCTTTTGAACAAAAATGTGGTTCAAGACGTACTAATTTCTGGTTTGAAAGTAAACCTAATTTCTCCATTAAACTATAAGTTAATTCAAGTCTTAACGGTCTTAAAGGATGATTAGGACCAAAATTGTATTTTTGAAATTCGTTTGTATGAACAAGTCCCACTTTGTTATTCATAGTAATTATATTAAAGAATAACCTTATTTGAATTAATTTATTATTACTTAAAAATAAGAATGGCAACTTAAATTCCCAAAGATATGATTTAAATAAATAAAAGGCAATTTAATCTATGAGATAATATAACGTAATAGGTCGTTCTATGGTTTTTTGGTTTAAGTCCTTTAGAATTTACCAATAAAAATACTGATTCTCTCTCAATTTGATTAATACTAATTAGAAATATATAAGAAAAGTTATATTATTAAAATATTACATTAAAAAATAAAGAAGTGTAAAATTAGTTCTTTCAAACTTTAGAGTAACATAAACTATGTCAATACGATTTAAGAATTTTTTAACTCAGGTTGGTCGAGAAAGTGAATTCAAACCAATGAATAACCAATTACTCATCAGCTTAAAACAATCTAGTGAAAACAAATATAAAAATTACCCTAGACTTCTTAATATGATGAAAGAGTTATGGCCAGAATACGAACAACGTGCGAGAATCTCTCATTTACTTCGGGATCATCATAAAGAACTTTTTGATTTTTATTTAAATACAATTTTTCCTTTCCGAAAGCGTGGACTTACCTATGAAGATCCAGAAGCTCCAACCCCTGTTGATTTTAAACTCGTTTTTAAATACCAATTTGATAAAAAAGAGGTCAATGCTATTAAAGAAGTCATCAAAGAATTAAATTTAGAACAATCTATTGAAGCTGTTCTAAAAAGAATTTTTATTTTTACAATCTCTTCTTTTGGCTATATTGTGGAGCAGATATTTCAACGCCCTTTTGCTTTTCAGTTTTTCTCAATTGATTCCAACAAATTCCCTAATGGAGAATATGAAGTAGAAGCAATTATCTCTGGAAGAGAACAATAAACTTTTTTTAAGTAATGATAAGGATGAGTTAAAAACGAATGTTCATATAATTGAAATTTAATTAGATTTGCATTCAAAAATCAAAATCATTCTTTAGTTAGATAAGATCCCAAATCCATCATATCATCGCCACGTTTTACTTTTATAGAACTTTTAATTCCTTTTACTTGTCTTTCTAAGTATATTATTACATCTAAAGGTATTCGTCTTGGAACTCCACCTTGTCTTTGGATAGCGGCTACAAGATAATCAAGGTTTTGAAATACATCGGGACTTACTAATTCATTGAATACTTTACGATAAACTTCAGGTTCTTCTTCTTTTAACTTATTTAAATGTGCGAATGCATCAGGTGAAAGAACTGTTTGTAATATAAAATCAAGTTTTTTTTTTTCTTCGGAGCTTTTCTAATTCATGTTCATCGGAACTCATTTTAGGATCATATATTTTCTTTATTGATAATTATAATATAAAAATGAAATAAGCGAATTATTTCTCTGTTTTATAGATAAAATAATTTCTTTTCGAATAATAAATTTTGGAGTCTTCAAGAATTGAGAAAGAATAAAGGATTTTTATTTTATTTTTTTAGATACAATTTTAAATTTATCAAATTTACGAATAAAACAAATTTAGAGAAAGGAATAACTAGAAAATAAAATTAAATTAACCAAAACTGTTAAAATTTTATGGTCCCCTCCGCCAGGCTTGAACTAGCGACATCTCGGTTTCGGCTGACGCATTTTCATCAGCATTTCGCTTCCATGCGCGATTTCTCTACAGCCGAGCACTTTTGGCAAATATCATGTGAGATATTTTCTACCAACTGAGTTAGGAGGGGAGATTTATAAAAATAGAATCTTCCTCACAATTTATGCAACGTGATTATTATTAGAACATTTTCCGATTGTATGTCTATGCAAATTACGCATAGTCGGGTGTTCATACACTATTTTTTTAAAATTATTCTCTTAATTTATTTTTTACTATTTTTTTACTCTTATTAATTAATTAGAAATAAGAATCAATGATTATAAATAAAAATTTTTGGAAAATACTTAATAAGGAATTTAAATAAAATAAATTCTATATTATTTTTAATAAGAGATATTATTACTCTGGACA